>JAXGTD010000071.1:0-21378 GCA_040775095.1 Chromatiaceae bacterium
AGTGCAGGACTTGCCGCAGCAGGTAGAGCGCCTTGGCGCGGCTGCCAGCCTCGACCCAGCGCCAGCCGCTGACGGTTGCGACCAACCCGACCAGTGGGATGAAGATCAGCCAGTCGGCGCTTGCCTTGGCCTGGTCACTGTCGGTCAACGCAACGAGCCATATCGCGATCCCGTAGAGTACGGCGTAGGGTACGTTGAAGATCAGAAAAGACACCCAGCGCGGCCTTGCGTGGGTGGAAGCGGTATCGGGCACGGCGGAGACTCCTATCGGTTGCGAAAGACATGACGGCGCCCTCGCGGCGTCGCGCTCGGCTTCATGCAAGACCCGCGAAGCATAGCGCGATCGGGGTTTTCGGTGCGACTGATCGATCCAATGCGCGGGCCATCTCCCCCCCGTGCGGGTATCCTGCCAAACGCCGTCTGGCACGCAAGCGGGGGCCGCGGGGGTTTCCCGGTCTGGCCCCGTCGACGGATGCGTGCGCGGCTGGCGATCGCGTGCCGACCCGATCTCCGCCAGCGCAGGGCGCGAGCCAATCACACGGACTCTCCGCGGCACACTCACTGATGAGGCCATGACAAGACACTGTTGTTCCCCTCGGGATTCCCTCATGCTCGCGGCACTGGGGGTGGTCTACGGCGATATCGGCACCAGTCCGATCTATACGATGAATATTCTGTTCTCGCGCGCGGCGGGCCTGCCCGCCAGCACCGAGAACCTGCTCGGGGTCCTGTCGTTGATCTTCTGGTCGCTGCTGCTCGTGGTGGGCGTCAAGTACATGCTGCTCGTGCTCAAGGCGGACCACGACGGAGACGGAGGCGTGATCGCGCTGGCCACGCTGCTGGACCAGGGTGGCCGCCGGCGCAAGGGGTCGGCATTTCTGCTTCTCGGTGTCGTCGCCAGCGCGCTGCTGATCGGCGATGGCATGCTGACGCCGGCCATTTCGGTACTGAGTGCGGTACAGGGCCTGGAGATGCTCTCGCCGGTGCTCGGCGAGGTGGTACCCGAGATCACGATACTGATCCTGATCGCGCTGTTCGCGATGCAGCACCGTGGCACGGCCGCGATCGGTGCACTGTTCGGTCCGGTCATGCTGGTCTGGTTCCTGGTCCTGGCGCTCACCGGACTCGTGTGGGTATTGGACACGCCACGGGTGCTCGCGGCATTGGACCCACGCCACGCGGTGCGGTTCTTCATGGACAACGGCTGGACTGGATTCGTACTCCTGGGCACGGTGTTCCTCGTCGTGACCGGTTCGGAGGCCCTGTACGCGGATCTGGGTCACTTCGGCCGCGCACCCATCCGCCGCAGCTGGATCGTCCTGGTCTGGCCCGCGCTGGTGCTGAACTATTTGGGTCAGGGTGCGCTGCTGCTGGGCACGCCAACGCACCCGGGCAACAGCTTCTTTGCGTTGGTGCCGCCGGGATGGCTGCCGGCGCTGATCCTGCTGGCGGCGCTGACCACGGCCATCGCGTCGCAGGCCATCATCAGTGGCCTGTTCTCGCTGTTCCGGCAACTCGGCGAGCTCGATTACTACCCCAATCTCGGCATCCGCCACACCTCGGCACGGCAGCAAGGTCAGATCTATATCGCTTCTGTCAACTGGCTGATCATGGCTGGCAGCCTGGGA
Organism: Chromatiaceae bacterium; assembly: GCA_040775095.1. Classification (GTDB taxonomy): domain Bacteria; phylum Pseudomonadota; class Gammaproteobacteria; order Chromatiales; family Chromatiaceae; genus JAXGTD01. The sequence continues at coordinate 1,629 of JAXGTD010000071.1, forward strand.
CTGGTGCTCGTCTTCCGGACCACGGACGGTCTGGCCAACGCCTACGGGCTCGCCATTGGTGGAGTGACCCTGATCACGTCCATCCTGTTCCTGGCATATCAGTACCGCGTTTGCGGGCACGGATGGGTCCCGATCGCGATGTTGGGGCTGTTGCTGCTGGGCGTTGATCTCGCCTTCCTGACGGCGCTGCTGACCAAGCTGTTCTCCGGGGCGCAGGTGGTCCTGGTCATCAGTGGTCTGTTCTTGTTCCTGATGCTGACCTGGCGATGGGGACAGAGACGGGTACAACAGCGCAACCAGTTGTTCACGCCAGAGCTCACCGAGTTCATCACCCGCCCGGAGGTACAGTCGGCAGAGCGGGTCTCGGGCACCGCCATCTTTCTCAGTCGCACGCCGCGGCACGTGCCGCGCAGCTTGCTGCACAACTTCCTCCACAACCATGCCCTGCACCGGGAGACCTACGTGCTGCAGGTCAAGATCGAGGAGACCCCGCGCACCCGACTGGAGGAGAAATTCACCGTGGACAACCTCGGCTCGGGATTCTTCGGTGCGGTGCTGCGGCTTGGGTACATGGAGCTGCCACGCCTGGAGAGCATCCTGACCTTTCTCCGCGAGAGTCCCTATCCGCCCTCCAGCGCACGACCCAGCCTCTTTCTGAGCCGCGCGCGCATCGACCTCAGCTCGGTTTCCCCGTGGGTGCGCTGGCGTGGCAGGCTTTACGCCTTCATGCAGCGCAACGCGCCGAGTCCCGCGACGCTGCTCGAGGCCCCGCCGGAGCAGGTCATCGAGATCGGTATCCGGCACGAGCTCTAGGGAGCAGCTGATCAAATGCCATCCTGGCATTCGATCAGCTCGCGAGCCGAAAACGCGGTTTCCGGCTCGCTCCATTTTCAGTCGCTTGGGTGACTGAAAATGCCGGGCCTTCCATGGCCCGGCCGGGGCACGTGATAAATCAGCGTTTCCCTGGGGAGATGCGGATCCAATGCCAGCAAGGCGTTGGATCCATACGCCCCTAACTGGTCGCCTCCCGCGGGAGCAACGACTCGGCGTACATGGGCCTGACGCCGGTATATCCGCGAGCGGTGTAATGCGCGGTGATCACCGCGAGCATCAGGGGCAGCACGATCTGGTAGTCCATGGTCATTTCCAGCACCATCAGGATCGACATCAAGGGTGCATGCGTCGCGCCGGCGAGCATCGCCCCCATGCCGACGATTCCATAGGCATTCGGCGGTGCGGTGCCCACGGGCAGCATCGTGTGTACCAGGGTGCCGAACAAGGAGCCAAGCAGGGCCCCGACGAACAGCGTCGGGGTGAATGCGCCACCGACGGCCCCCGAGCCATGGGTAGCCGCGGTGGCGAGCATTTTCAGCACCAGCACTGTCAGCAGCGCCTGCCAGACCCAAGGGGAGTGGAGCACCGAATTGACCACGCTGTAGCCATTGCCCCAGACCTGTGGCTCATAGACCGAGATCATGCCAACCACCAGGCCACCCAGACCCAGGCGCCCGGCCAGCGGCATGGGCAGCCGGCGAAACAGGTGATGGGCACGATCGAGCAGAAGCAGGAAGAACGGCGCGAGATGTCCCGCGGCGAGACCAAGCAGTACGTACAGGCCCAGCTCCCAATCGCTGACCAGGCTAAAGGATGGCAACTGATAGACGGGGGCATAGCCCAGGAGGTCGTGCACCGTGGCATTTGCGATCACCGCGGCGATGATCAGCGGGCCGATATGTTCCAGCGCGATCGATCCAAGCACGATCTCGGCAACGAACAGGGTCGCGGCAATCGGGGCGTTGTAGGCCGATGCCAGGCCGGCGGCCGCTCCGGCGGCCACGAGCAGCCGCAGTCGATCGCGTGAGAGTCGACTGACCCGGCCCATCGCGGACGCGACCATCGCGGCCAACTGGACCATCGCCCCCTCCCGGCCAATGGAGCCGCCCGAGGCGACCGTCACGAGTGATGAGGCGGCCTTGACCAGGCTGTGCCGGACACTGATCCAGCCATCGCCGACCGCGACCGCCTCCATGTAGTCCGTGGTCGAGCGCCCACCCAGCCAGCCGCCGATCTTCTGCAGGATGAGGCCGGCGACCAGTCCGCCGGCGGCCGGAAACACCAGCCGCTGCCAGGGTGAGAGGGTCTCGGCCATGAGCACCAGGCTGCCGCTTCGGCCGGAAAGCAGCCATTCCAGCCCGTGGATGCCCTCGCGAAACAGCACCGTGACCAGTGCTCCGAGGAACCCCACCAACGCGGCAAGCAACAGCAGCGAGGGCAGCTCGTGGTTCTTTGGCGCGAGCATCCGCGCGGCACGCCGCGGTAGCGCCGCCGCCGCCTGCAGGGCCATGATCGCAGACGGTCGTCCCGTCGCCGTCTCCCAGCGGCGCTCCCATCGCACCATCGCCGCGGCGATCAGGGCCAGCACGCCAGCGGTGATCATCCAGGCCGGCGCGCGTGGGCCCGGCGGCAACGGCCCCGCGCTCGATTCATCCTCACTGTGCAGGAGCGGCCCGGAGCGAACGCGAGCAGGCGCTACAGGCTGGGCGGTGGTACTGTCGCGCTCGGGCGGACAGGGGCAGCCGCCATCGAACCTTGGCCCGGCTTGGAATGGTGGCTCCTCGGCCACGGGCGTCGGGGGTCCTTGCATCGGCGGGGCAACCGCTTCAACGCCCGCGGGCTCTGGCTCGAGGAGCGGCGTCGACGTGGCCGGCGGCTCCGGTGCGGCGCGCCGCGCGATCCCCTCCTCGGGTCCATCTCCGCTCAATCCTTCTTCAGCGCCTTGCGCCGGAGCGGCGCCGGCCGAGGCGACGACAGGCGTCGGGGTTCGGCACTCCAGGGGACGTCCACTGCGCCGATGCTCCGCCCAGTCCCGCGCCTGCTGCTGGACGGTCCGTCTCGCGCTCTCGGCATCCAGTGCGGCAACCTGCTCTCGCGTCGGCAGCCGAAGCCTCGCGCCCACGCGCAGCACTCCGTTGACGTTACAGGATGGGGAAAACGAGTCTGGATTGGCCTGGAGCAGAGCGAGCATGATCTGATCCCGACTCAGGTTGGCACCAACATGGACCCGGCCCGCAATCTGCCAAAGGGTATCGCCGCGACGAACCTGGAGCTCATTCGACTCCGCCATCGCGGACGCGGCCGCGCTCGCCAGACAGATGCTCAGCACGGTAGCGGCGAGCCGCCGTTTGGAGCAAACGTCGGGGTTTCTGGCGCCGGAGGCGGGATCAGGATGCGCCGCGACGGGACTCATGCGTGTGTCCTCTACACAGGGAGAAGGCCCACCGGGCCATGGCACGGCATGCGACCATGCATCAGCGGCGGCGTCAGCCGTCGGGGATCGTCCGGTCGGTTGAGACAGGATCGGCACGGGCCGATACGGGCCTGCCGAAACTCACGACGACGTCGGGTGGACGAAGCGCCCTGCAGGTGGCGGGTGGTGCCTGTTGCTGGCGTGATTTTAATCCAGTCTCGTCGCCAAGGCCCGGAAGAATATGCCATCCACGCACCCGTGCTCAGGACATCGGTGTGCGCGGACCCTGACCAGGGTCATTTTCCATGCCGGAAATGGGCCGCCCGTGGCTGTTCGATGAGCCTGGCGTTTCCCGCCCGGGCCAGGGACGGCCCGACATTTTCGAGCGCTGCAAGCCCTTGGAAATGGAGCGCCTCGCGGGTCGCGCCTCGTGAGGTGCGAGCAGATCAAATGCCCGGAAGGCATTGGATCGGCGTCTCCCCAAGGCGCGCTGGGCATGGCTCCATTGGGCGCCTCTCAGACTGGTCCGCCCTCGGTGTCGTGACCAGGCAATCCCTCGCCAGAACGCAGGGCCTCTTCCAAGGCCCCCAGGCGTTGCATCTGGGCCTCGAGCAGCCCCATGAGATCGAGCAGCTCCTTTGATCGAACCGCATCCAACTTCTCGTGCAGCGCCATGATCTCGACCTCCGCGCGCAGGTTGACCTCGAAGTCATTGCGGGCCTCGATTCGGTCCTTGTACGCCTGTCTGTTCTGACTCATCATGATGATCGGCGCCTGCACCGCGGCCAGGCAGGACAAGACGAGATTCAGGAGGATGAACGGGTAGGGATCGAACGGTTTGGTCAGGTCCTCGTTGATCGCCATCCAGCTGATGATGGACGCAAAGCAGATCCCAAGAAACACCCAACTGCCACCAAATGTGGCCACACGGTCTGCCACGCGCTCGCCAAAGGTCAGCTGCGCGTCGTAGACGCGGTTCACATCGCGGTAGGCCTGCCGGCGCCGTCCCAACCGGGAGACAAGGCCCCGCTCCACGCCAGTTGCCTGGTTCAGTCGACGCTCGAGCTCATCGTTGCGGGCCGACTGGTCCCACCTGTTCGCCCCAGTGGCTGCGGCGCCGAGGTAACGCGACAACCTCACGGCGATGAGCAACATGGCGGCCCCGACCGACGCCACCAGGACATGGTCCGGAAGATCCACCGGCGTCCAGATCGCCAGGCGCCGCAGGACCCAGCCGGCGAAAACCGCGCCCAGGCACCCAGCGGTCAGGTCTTCGAACAGGTCGTAGCCGCGATGGGCGCGCGGCACGGCTCGCGTCACCAGGCTTGCGGTGATGCCCGCGACACACCCCGTAAAAATCCAGATGCTGACCGCGTGGTTGAGCATGGTCGACCTCGACGTTGTGTAATGGATGATCTACAAGATCGAAGACTCTGCCGATGAATGGCACCCCTGGCAGTAGCGAGGCAGGCGTGCATTGGCGGGTCTCTCGAACACGCCGCTATGGTGGTCTCGGTGTGGGAGGCGTGGGAGGGGTGGGATCGACGAGGTGGAGGTCGCGCTGGGGGAAAGGTATTTGGATGCCGGCGTCACGGAAAGACGCGTCGATCGCAAAGTTGAGATCGCTGATCACGCGGAGTCGCTGTTCCACATCGAAGACAAAGGCCCGCAGCTCGAAATTCAGCGCGCTGTCGCCGAAGGACCGGAACAGCACATAGGGATCGGGAACGGTGGGGCTGTGCCGCATGATCTGCGGGTGTTCCTGCGCGACGTGCAGCAGCGCCAGCTTGACCGCCTGGGTATCGGACCCATAGGCGACACCCACGGGGATGCACACACGGGCATGGGGGTCACGCAGCATCCGGTTCGTCACGCTGCCAGAGATCAAATCGGAATTGGGCACGATGACGTCCGCGCGCTCGAAGGTCTCGATCCGCGTCGAGCGAATACTGATACGCCGGACATGTCCCTCCACCCCGCCGACGATGATCCAGTCGCCAGTGCGGATCGGGCGCTCGAACAGCAGGATCAGGCCCGAGACGAAATTGTTGACGATGTTCTGGAGGCCGAATCCGATGCCGACCGACAATGCCCCCGCGATCAGCGCGAGGTTCTGGAAGGTGACGCCCGCCAGGGAAAGGGCGATCAAGCCGGCGGCGATGATCATCCCGTAGCCGGTGATCGCCACCGCCGCCTCGCGTGCACCGCGCTCCATCCGGGTGTGCGCGAGCCGTCGGTCCAGGCGGGTTCGTCCCCAGGCACTGAACGAGAGCAGCAGTGCAAGTACCATCAGGGCCAACACGACGCGTAACGGCTCGACCGTGATCTGTCCGAGGCGAAATCCCTGCGACATCCACCCAAACAGGACCGACTGCGCCGCGCTTGGCAGCCCCCAGATGCGCAGAAGCAGAACAATCACGCCTGCCCAGATCACGACCCTGAACAGGATCCGGATCCACCACAGCCCGGGGATGAGTCCCCCCGCGACGACGCCCAGATGGGCCCGCAGACGCCGTTCCCAATTGCGTCTGCCCTCATCGAGGCTGTCGAGCAGGTCGCCGCCGAGGGTGAGGATGAGCCACGCCAGGAGCAGGCAGATCAGGGTCTGAACGACCCCGCCGATGACGAATTCGCCCAGATGCCGGTAGCCAGTCCACTGCGCGGCAAGACCAGCAAACAGCGCAACGACGATGACGGCGCGCACGAGGCCGACGCTCTGTTTGCCCCGCAGGCGCCGGATCAGGCCCAGGGTCCAGACGAGGTTCAGCACCAGAAAAGTGCTGAACACGGAGCCTGCCACAACGTGCAGCGACGGCGCGCACGCCTCGGCGATCGGTGTCAGGAAGACGATCGCGCCGACGAGCGCGTTCAGCGCCAGCCAATGTAACGCGTGGCTGAACCGCCGCGTCAGTGGCCTTGGAAAGGGCAGATAGGCGATAGCCGGTGGCGGGGGATCGAAACTCGCGCGGATCCCGGCGACCGCAAGCAGATAGGCGAACAGGATGAAGCTGAGGCTGGCCAGCAGCGGCCAACCCGCGGGCATCGGGCCGATAGCCAGCCAGTACAGCGACCAGAGTCCGCAGACCAGGAGTGCGGGCCGGTAACGATTCAAGCTCAGGCCGATGCTCTGGAAAACGGCCCGCGACAGATCGTGGGAGGGATCGATCGGGTTGACCCGCGCCAGGCGGCGACGCCAGATCAGTCCACCGATCAGGCCGATCACCGAAAGCCCGGCCAGCCAGGACAGGTCATCGACCCGTTGCACCCCAAGGCGCGCGACGAGTCCTTGTCCGTTGAGCAGGCTGGCCATCGACGGCGGATCGGCCAGCCACTGGCCGATGATCCCCATGGCCGGCGTCCCCGGCTCCAGGAGTCGGCTGGTCAAGGCCGCGTTCTGCCGACGCTGCAAGCGACTCAGCAGTTGCTCGCTCGTGACCGCGAGCAGCCGGCAGTCCGCGAGTCGACGCGCGGCCCGACGTTGCTGCCGATGCAGGTCCGCCCGCGTGGACTGCTCCAATTCAGACTCACCCGCGGCCGGGGCGCCCAGGGTCTCGATCTGTTTGGAGATCTCCGCCGCTTCGCTCTGCCCGGTGCTGATGCAGTGGTTCGCAATGGATTGGTACCCACTGACCTCGACAAGCAGTGATTGGATCGCCTCTTCGCTGAGCCCGGTCCGCGCAACGCGCTGTCCAATCCCGTTGACGGCCATCTGGCTGGCATGTACCCCGGTCGCGTCATCCTCGGCCGGCGTGGCGAGGAGGACCGCGGGTAGAAGCAAAAGCGCCAACGCGAGCAGACCCGCCAGCAATGGCAACGACGCGGGTGTTGGCGCTGCGGGACGGCCGTTCACTGGCCGCCACCAGTCCAGGGCGTCGCGCCGGGGGGCCGGGTTGGGTGGCTCCGACGGCCGCGGATCCCAAGCGGGGCGGCGCTCGAGGACCACCTCGTGCGAACCGGGCGGGCCCCGCTGGTAGCGCGACCCGGGTACTGGATGTCCTTGAGTCTGTTTGAGAGCATGGTTCTCGATCTGATCGCGGGACACTCGCCCAACCCCGCTGCCGGTGTCGGCGCTGGATCTGACCGACCGGTATGAGCTGCTGGAGCCTCGTCGCCGTCGACGCTGGGAGGCCCATGAGACGGCGGCGGACCGAGTCGCCCCGGGAATACATGCCACTGAAGCTGGGCGCACAAAAAAAACTGCCGGAGCGTACAACGCCCCGGCACGGTAATGGCTCAACAGGAGTTAACTACGGTGACAGAGGGTCGCCACATCGACCCTCGAGAAACGGGTCGGCTCACTCGCCTGGGTCCTTAGGCCCCTTCGATTCCCAGGGAGATTGGATTCAAACCATTCACGGAACAGCTTACCTCGCGATTCGAATCGACGATTTCGGGAGTCGCTTGCCGTACTCAGCGGCTTGCGGCCGTCAAAAAGGGCAGGCCATCCATGGCCCGCACGGAAAACATCACGCTCAGCGGTCCCTTAGACGACGCTGACCGAATGCCCGCTCAGGCATTGGATCAGCTCGCGAACCGAAACCGCGGTTTCGGCTTCACCCCTTGTCTTTGTCCTCGGGTGACTGAAGACGGCGGGCCGGTCCCTGGCCCGCACGAACGGGGCACGATCGATCAGCGGTTCATTAGCCCTTCGCCTTGGGCTCGGGCACCGCATCAACCGAGAAGGTCTCGATCACCGCGGCGTCTTCGACTGCCTTGAGCGTCAGATTGGCCTCGTAGTACTTACCCTCGCCAATGAGCTTCGCCGCCTCATCGACGTGCTCCTTGGTGAATTTCACGGGGATCAAGCCAGCAGTCACGGCCACATCGATCTCGCCGAGCTTCAGCACCTCCATGGCCTTCTTCTGCTGGCCCTTATGAAGATGCTCGTTGGCCTTCGCGATGTGCTTGGCCTTCTCCGAGTCCGGCTCGAAGGTATCCATCACCACGAGGCTCGCATCGAATGGGACGTATCGGTCATCCATGGGCGGCGCCTTCGTGTCCAACGCAAACTTCTCGGCGTCCTGTTCCGCGATGGCCGCCCGCGCCGCCGCCGCGTCCACATAGGTCCGCGCCTGATCCGGGACACCGTCGAAGATCGCGAGCCGGGCGCTGTGCACGTCCCGCATGGTCAGCAGCGCGTCCTGCGATACCTTGACCATATCCTTCTGCGCGGCCGTCTCTTTCGCCGCCTGTTCCTTGGCAGGGGCAGACTGCTCCTTGGCCGGCGGCGGTGTGCTCGCGGCCAGTGCCGGGGCCATGCCGGCGACACCCATCCCGCCGGCCAGGACCGAGACGATCGCCGCTGCCAAAAGTCGTTTCTTGCGCATTCTGATGCTCCTTACGTGTCGATTCGCTTGCTCGTGCCGCTGCGCTGCCCCGGCTGGGGATTGCAACAACTTGAGGTGCATCATCGGCCAGTCCGGCTAACAGCCAAATGGACCGGAGGTGACATTTTGTTCATGGAGTCGGGCGTCCGTTTGGGCGCCAGTTTGGGCGAGCGGCGCCACCCGCTCCCTGCCCATGTCGCAGATGCGCGCGACCAGCCCGGCGGCGGTCTGCTCGAGCCGTTCGCCAGCCGCGGCGCCGCACCCCGGGGCTCATGCCCGGTCGACGGTTTCGCTCGGACCCAATCCGGGGGGTTGCCAGATCGGCAGGGAGAAGCTGAAGGCGGTCCCTGCCCCGACGCGGCTCTCGACATGTACCTGGCTGTTGTGCAGGTCCAGGATGCGCTTGGCGATGGCCAGCCCCAGTCCCGCATGTCGGCTGTCCTTGTTGCTGCCACTGGCCTGAAAGAAGCGCTCGAAGATCCGTGGCAGATCGTCGGCAGGGATGCCCCGGCCGGTATCGCTGACCTGCACACTGACGGTTTGACCCTGCACACGGGTGCTGACCCGGATGCCGCCGGCACTGGGCGTGTGCTCGATGGCATTGTCGATCAGGTTCTCCAGCACCCGCTCGATGAGCCCGATGTCGGCCCGCACCAGCGGCATGTCCCTCGCCCCGCGCAGCTCCAGGCATAACCCCTTGCGCTGGGCGGTGAGTTGGAACTTCTGTACCACGTCCTGCGCCAGCTCGGCCAACGACACCGGCTCGATGGACGGGCGCACGTCGCGCGCGTCCAGCTTCGCCAGCTCGAACAGGTCCTCGATCAGCCGGCGCAGCCGCTCGCTGTGGCGCAGGGCGATATCCAGGTAGTCGATCCTCTCGGTGCCCTCGAGCTTGCCCTCCTTCATCCGCAGGGTCTCCAGATAGCCGTGCAGCGAGGCCAGCGGTGTGCGCAGGTCGTGCGAGACCTGGGCCACCAGCTCGCGGCGCAGGCTGTCCTGCCGCGTCAACGCCTGGATCTGATCGGTAATGCGGTTTGCCATGCCCTCAAAGGTGCGCTCGAGGCGGTCGATCTCGTTCTCGTTGCGCGAGCTCGTTGCGGAAGCCTCATGCACGAGTGTCGTGAAGTCGCTCTCCCGGAAGTGATCCATGGTCCGTCCGAGGCGCTGGATGCGACGTGTGAGCACCCGAAACAGGATCAGTCCGAGCACCAGGCCCGTCGCCAGACTGATACTGAGGGTCCAGCCGCTCAGGCGCAGCAGATAGCCCTGCTGGAGCAGGGCATCGAGGTTGTCGAGCTCCTCGCCGCGGAGGATCACATACAGGTAGCCCTCCGGGTCGGCGGCGGAGGGCACCGGTGTCACGGAAAAGGCCTTTCTGCCATCGTGACTGCGCGGATCGTCTCCGAGCAGCGGGAATTCGTGCCGTTGCCGAAGAAAGCGACGGATCGGCTCGAGTGAGACGCGGCGGCGTTTGACTTGTCCCGGATCGGCGGAATACGCGAGGATCGTCCCGGCCGGGTCGAGCAGGTAGATCTCGATGCTCGGGTTGATCACCATATAGTCGTGGAACGTCTCCTCCAGCGCGGTCTGGTCGAGCTTGCCTTCCTGTACCAGGTTGCGGTCCGCGACCAGGTTCTCGGCCAGGTTCCGATTGAGACGCTGGTGCACCTCATCCAGATAGTGCCGGGTGGCCGACAGGGTGAGCACGGCAAACAGGATTCCGACCAGGACGAGTAGCCCGGTCAGGGCCAGCGCGAGGCGCGCGTAGAGGGTGCGAGCCACGGTTCAGGACCCGGCGTCCGCAAACTTGTAGCCCACGCCCCAGACCGTCATCACGTAACGGGGTTTGGCGGGGTCGGACTCGATCTTGGCGCGCAGGCGGTTGATGTGCGAGTTCACCGTGTGCTCGTAGCCATCGTGGCTGTAGCCCCAGACCTGTTCCAGCAGCTGGGCCCGGGTGAAAACGCGACCCCGATGTCGGGCGAAGTGCAACAGCAGATCGAACTCCCTGGCGGTCAGCGCAACCTCGCGCGCGCCGAGCGTGACCCGCCGCTTACCAACCTCGATACACAGCTCGCCCTGACGCAGGGTCTCGTCGGCATGCACGCCGGTCGCGCGTTCCTTGAGCGCGTCCGTGCGCCGGAACAGGGCCTTCACCCGTGCCAGCAGCTCCGGGATGCTGAATGGCTTGGACAGATAGTCGTCGGCGCCGATCTCCAGGCCCAGCACCCGATCAAGCTCGGAGGACTTGGCGGTCAGCATCAGAATCGGGACATAGTCCGGACTGGCACGCAGGGTTCGGCAAACGCTCAGGCCGTCCAGCCCCGGCAACATGATATCCAGGATGACCAGGTCGTAGGGCTGAGCGCGGAAGCGGCGCACGCCCTCCTCGCCGTTGCCCACGATGTCCGCATCGCACCCAATGTCCTTGAGATGCATCCGCACCAGTCGCGCGATGTCGGGGTTGTCTTCGACGATGAGTGCGCTGCGTCTCACATTGATCGCTCTCGCAATGAGGTCATGGGGCGCGGGCCCGACCACCCCGGCCGAGCCCGGCTCGCGTCCCGGCGCCCTGCCCTGTCCCGATCAGTGAGCGGGCCTGCTCACGGTCAGCCGCAGCCTGGCCACCGGATTCTCCCAGCGATGGACACCGGCATCGAGATCGCTTGCACCACTCTGCGGGTCGAGATCGCCGACCACGCCGCGGTGGATGTGCACGGTGGGATTGTGGTCTGGTCCGGCCACACCGGTTCCGCCGGTCCCCGCGCCCCCACTTGGATCGGCCGGGATTCCCGGCACCCCCGGCATGCCTCCCCCGGTGATCAGCTCGTCATTGGCCTCGGTGCCCGCATCGTAACCATTCAGATAGACAGTGTAGACGCCAGCCTGGCGCGGGATGACCATGCCATCCAGACCGACAAAGCCGTCATTGGTCGGAAGCAGCATGGCGGTGGTGGACAGATAGCGGGTGCGCGCGTCGATCTCCAATGTCGCCGTGGCCGAGCCGCCGGGGGCCAGCAGGCCGCCGGCCGGGTCAGCGACGTAGCGGCCATTGGCGGCGACCACATCGTCGATCAACCCCGCCAGATCCCCGCCCTCGGCCATCGCCTGCAGCGCCGCCGATGCACTGGTCGCGACCTCGAACAGGTGCAGGTTCGGCCCGTGGGCGGCGACCAGCAACGGGGTGAAGTAGGTGGCATTGGTGAGGTTCGTGATCTCGACCTCGATTTCCCGGTCGGCCGCCCAGGCGGCCGTGGACAGTCCGAGCGAGAGGGACAGCGCGGTCGCGCTGATCAGCGTCTTTTTCATCGGTTTCTCCTGACGACTGGTTAGTACGCAAGTGCTATTACAGTCGACGGAGATCCCGCCCAATTCACGCAAGTATCACGATTCGATCACGACAGGATCCGGCCCGGCCGACCCTGTGACGGCGAACGGCCCATCTCCCGCGCGCGATGTCGCGCCGCTACCGATCGCCGTCGTGGATGGTGACGCAATAGCGCCGCCCCGGTCCGTCCATGCGCAGAATGTCGCCACTGCGCAGGGTGAAATTACCGGTGGCGCGGTCGCGATAATAGAGTCGCAGCGACTCCTCGATCACCGGAAAGGCGATCTGATCCCAGGGGATCCGCGACTCCTCGTACAGCTCCACTTCCAGACTCTCGGCGCCGGGACCAAAATCCAGGTCCAGCAACCGGGCACGAAAGAGCATGTAGACCTGGTTGATGTGGGGCAGATTGAACAGGGCGTACAGACGGCCGACCTCCACGCGGGCATGGGCCTCCTCGAGCGTCTCGCGGGCGGCGCCCTGCTGCAGCGTCTCGGCGTTCTCCATGAACCCCGCGGGCAGTGTCCAGAGCCCGTGCCGCGGCTCGATGGCACGCTTGCACAGCAGGATGCGCTCTTCCCACTCGGGAATGCAGCCGACAACGATCTTGGGATTCTGATAGTGGATGGTGCCGCAGTCGCGGCACACGTGACGCGGCATGTTGTCGCCATTGGGCACGACGAGCTGAACCGGCGCACCGCAGTCGCTGCAATATTTCATCTCGGCTTGTTCTCTTGCTGTCAGTCCTCGCCCGCCCGGCTATGATCTGGGTCAGACGCCATAGGGGATCAGCGCCGGATGCCACGGGCGCGCCGTCAGCACTGGAGATGCGTCCGAGGCAGGGCTTTGTCCAGGTAGACGCCGACCCGAGGACACGATTTTCGATTCGCCGCATGTTCAGTCGCCTGGGTGACGGAACCCGCCGGGCCTTCGATGGCCGGACCGGCGTGTCGCTTGTTGGCATTGGTGGCTGCCCATGTCAACATGGCCCCTTCGACCTCGTCACCGACTGCGCGCACGGCGCCATGTGGGCCGGGGAGGGTCCAGTCTAATCCGGCCCAGGATAGGGTGCTCCGCTCGCAACCCGGGACGCGCGGAAATAGGGTCGGCGTCTCCCGCGACGCGCGGACCTGTTGCCATTGCCCGTCGCGTAAGCGACCGCAGATGTAGGGAAGCGGGTCCGCGTTGTCTTTAAAACACCAGCAAATTCATCGCAGGAATTGTCCCAACCGCAATGAACTACCCCATTCAGACTGGCAACTGGGATCTGGCCGGCAGCAACTTTGTCAACGGCGGCGTGAACTTCTGCTGTTTTTCGCGCTTGGCGTCCCGCGTGGAGTTGCTGCTGTTCGAGCATGACGACAGCCCGGAGCCGTTTCAGATCGTCCAACTCGATCCACGCCTGCACCGGACATTCTTTTTTTGGCACGTCATGGTCGAGGGACTGCCGGACGGCACCTACTACGGCTGGCGCGTAGACGGGCCGGGAGAGACCCGGGAGACCGGCTCGCGCATCGACCGCGAAAAGCTGCTGCTCGATCCCTGGGGCAAGACCGTCAGTGATCGCCTCTGGGACCGTACCCGCGCGAGTCTCCCGGGCGACAACGTCGCCAGCGCAATGCGCTCGCAAGTCGTGCGGGATCATTACGACTGGGGCGATGACCAACACTGCCACATGCCGCTGAATCAGGCGGTGATCTACGAGATGCATGTCGGGGGCTTCACCCGGCACGCCTCCGCCGGCACCGCGCACCCGGGGACCTTCCGCGCGGTGATCGAGAAGATCCCCTACCTGCGCGACCTTGGGGTCACGCACGTCGAGCTGCTCCCGGTCATGGCGTTCGATCGGCAGGACGTACCACCGAAGACGGCGGCGCTTGGCCTGGAGAACTACTGGGGCTATAGCACGCATAGCTTTTTCGCGCCGCACCCGGGCTACAGCGTGGACCCCACGCGGGCCCGCGACGAGTTCCGCGATATGGTCAAGGCCCTGCACCAGGCGGGCATCGGGGTGATTCTCGATGTGGTGTTCAACCACACCGCCGAGGGCGACGCCGACGGCCCGACCATCAGCTTCAAGGGATTCGGCAACGAGATCTTCTATCACATCGACTTCATCGACCACAGCCTCTACCGCGATTACACCGGCTGCGGCAACACGGTCAACTGCAACCACCCGCTCGTGACCCGCTACCTGATCGATTGCCTCCACTACTGGGCACACGACATGCACGTGGACGGGTTCCGCTTCGACCTCGCCAGCGCGATGGCCCGTGGCGAGGACGGCAAGCCGCAGCACCACGCGCCGATTCTGTGGTCCATCGAGCTGTCCCCGGAGCTGGGGCGCGCGCACATCATCGCCGAAGCCTGGGATGCCGCCGGGCTCTACCAGGTGGGGGACTTCCCGGGTTTCCGCTGGGCCGAATGGAACGGACGCTACCGCGACGTCATCCGTGCCTTCGTGTGCGGTACCGACGGAATCGTCCCCGAGGTCGCCACCCGCATCGCCGGCTCCAGCGACCTGTACGAATCACGCGGACGTCGGCCCGCCAACTCCATCAACTTCGTCACCTGCCATGACGGGTTCAGCCTCGCCGATCTGGTCAGCTACGATCGCAAGCACAACCAGGCCAATGGCGAGAACAATCGCGACGGGCACGACCACAACCTGAGCTGGAACTGTGGCGTTGAGGGCCTCGCGCAAGACCCAGCCGTACTCGAGCTGCGCGAACGCCAGGCGAAGAACCTCATCGCCATCCTGCTCCTGAGCCAGGGTGTGCCCATGCTGCTCGCGGGCGACGAGGTACTGCACAGCAAGCAGGGCAACAACAATACCTACTGCCAGAACAACGAGCTCACCTGGTTCGATTGGGGATTGCTGGACAAACAGCGCACGATGCTGGACTTCACCAAGGGTATGATCGCGTTTCGTCGGCGCCACCGGACCCTGCACCGCGAGCGTTTCCTGACCGGCCAGCCGGATACCGAATCCGGCCTGCCCGATATCCACTGGCATGGCCTCGAGCTCGATGCCCCCGGCTGGGACGAGACCAGCAATCGGGCGCTGGCCTTCACGCTGGCGGGCCTCGGCCCCAACGAGGAGCACCTGCACGTCATGCTCAACATGTGGGACGATGGGCGCAGCTTCGCGATACCCCAGATCCCGGGCCGGCGCTGGTATCTGGCGGTGAGCACGGCCGCGCGGCCAGCCATCCCACCGGTACACGAGCAACCGCCCGTGGACGGCCCGCGTCACTATCTGATCGCCCGCAGCGTCGTCGTGCTGGAGTCGCGTATCGCGTGAGCCAGACGCCTGCTGCCCGTTCGCGCCCCAGGCGCGTAGAGCGCATCGACCTCGCCAAACACCCGCAACCCTGAGGAGACCCGCCATGCAACTTGGAATGATTGGACTCGGCCGCATGGGCGCGAACATGGTCCAGCGACTGATGCGCGCCGGCCACGAATGCGTCGTCTACGACACCGCCGCGGAGTCCGTCGCGGCCCTGGCGAAACAGGGCGCCATCGGCACCACCGACATCGCCGAATTCTGTGCCCGGCTGACCAAACCCCGCGCGGCATGGATCATGGTGCCAGCAGCGGTGGTGGACAAGGTCATCGACCAGCTGTTGCCGCACCTGGAGGCCGGCGACATCATCATCGACGGGGGCAATTCCTACTACAAGGACGACATCCGCCACGCCAGGCGGCTGGCCGATTCCGGTGTCCGTTTCATCGATTGCGGCACCAGCGGTGGTGTGTGGGGGCTGGAGCGGGGTTATTGTCTGATGATCGGCGGTGACACCGACGCCGTCGAGCACCTGGACCCGGTCTTCGGCGCGCTCGCCCCCGGCGCCGGCGACATCGAACGAACCAAGGGGCGCGCCGGCGAGCACGAGCGCGCCGAGCTTGGCTATCTGCACTGTGGCCCCAGCGGTGCCGGGCACTTCGTCAAGATGGTCCATAACGGCATCGAGTACGGCCTGATGGCGGCCTATGCCGAGGGCTTCAACATCCTCAAGCACGCCGGTGTCGGTCGCGCGGACCATAGCATCGACGCGGAGACGGCCCCCCTGTCCGACCCACAGTACTACCAGTACGAGATCGATGTCGCCCGCGTCGCCGAGGTCTGGCGCCGCGGCAGCGTGGTCGCCTCCTGGCTGCTCGACCTGTCCGCCAACGCATTGTTCGAGGACCCCGATCTGAAGACCTTCGGCGGCCGCGTCTCCGATTCCGGCGAGGGGCGCTGGACCAGCATTGCCGCAATCGAGACGGGTGCGCCGTCGCCGGTCCTGACCGCGGCGCTGTACGAGCGCTTCACCTCGCGCGGCGAGGGGGACTTCGCCGACCAGCTGCTCTCGGCGATGCGCTACCAGTTTGGCGGGCACCATGAGAAGCCCGAGTCCTGAACCCGCTCGACGTCGGCGTAGGGGCTACTCCAGCGCTGGCGAGATCAATCCCGGCCTCTCTCTTCGGGTGGACCGGACCGGTCCGCCCGAGCATTTCGACCCTGCTCAACGCGCAATCCGAGGGATTCGACCATGTCGTTGATGAAGACTGACTATACCGAGGCGCCCCCCGCCCCACCCAACGTGATGATCATCTTCGGTGCCGGCGGCGACCTGACCCGGCGCAAGCTGATCCCGTCGCTCTATCACCTGTGCAACGCCCAGTTGCTGGCCGACAGCTTCGCGGTGCTCGGGCTCGATCGGCTGGACCTGGACGACGAGAGCTTCCGCAGCCATGTCGCCGATCAGATCAGCGAGCATGTCGGCGAGGTGTTCGACCCGGCGGTGTGGGAGCGCCTGGTGCAGCGTATCCACTATATGAAGATCGATATGCTTGACGGCGCCGACTACGAACACCTGTGCGAACGCCTGGGCCAGATCGATGCGGAGCGCGCCACCGACGGCAACTACCTGTTCTATCTTGCGGTGCCGCCGAGCCTGTTTGGCAGCGTCACCGACCACCTCGGCGAGGTCGGCCTGCTGCACGAGACCGAGGACGACTGGCGCCGGCTCATCATCGAGAAGCCCTTCGGCCACGACCTGGAAACCGCGGTCGCGCTGAACAAGGAGCTGCACCGCAACATGGATGAAGACCAGATCTACCGCATCGATCATTATCTGGGTAAGGAGACGGTGCAGAACATCATGGTGTTCCGCTTCGCCAATGGTTTCATCGAGCCGTTGTGGAACCGTCATCACATCGACCACGTCCAGATCACCGTGGCCGAGTCGGTCGGTGTCGAGCACCGCGGCGCTTACTACGAGGAGGCCGGCGCGCTGCGAGACATGATCCCGAACCACCTGCTGGTGCTGCTCGGGTTCCTCGCCATGGAGCCGCCCAACTCGTTCGAGTCTCAGGCCGTGCGCGAGGAGATCAACAAGGTGCTCGACGCCATCCAGCCACTGGCCCCCGAGCAGGTGCTGACCCACGCGGTGCGCGGCCAGTACGGTGCCGGCACCATGCCCGATGGCGAGCAGGTGCCGGCGTATCGCTCGTCACCCGGCGTCGACCCCAAGTCCCAGCGCGAGACCTTTGCCGCGCTGAAGCTGACCATGGACAACTGGCGCTGGGCCGGCGTGCCCTTCTACCTGCGCACCGGCAAGCGGCTGACCGCGCAATACACCGAGATCGCGATCCAGTTCAGACGGGCGCCGACCATCATGTTCAAGGACACCGAGGTCGACGAGCTCGACCCGGACATGCTGGTGCTCCGTATCCAGCCCAACGAGGGCATTCAGATGAGCTTTGGCGCCAAGATCCCCGGGCCGACCATGCAGGTCGGTACCGTGAACATGGATTTCTGCTACGAAGACTACTTTGGCAACAAGCCGGCGACCGGCTACGAGACCCTGATCTACGACTGCATGAACGGGGACGCGACGTTGTTCAAGCATGCCGACACGGTCGAGAAGGGCTGGGAGATCGTCCAGTCGGTGATGGACGTCTGGAGCGCCCTGCCGCCGCGCGACTTCCCCAACTACGCGGCCGGCACCTGGGGCCCAGCCGCCGCGGGGGACCTCACCAAGAACGACGGTCGCCTGTGGCGGCGGATCGAGACACCCCGCGCACACAACGGAGGCGCCCGATCGGGCTGACGGGTCCGCGCCATCGCGGGATTGTCGCCGGCGCCGCGGGCAACCCGTCGATGCGCCAGCGCGGATCGACGACCAACGGTGCTCGCCCGCCCCCGATGGGCTCAGGGGGTAGATCGCAACGATGCCAAATACGGGTGCCGGTCCTACAGCGCGCGCGTGATCAGGCCGAGTGACGGGTCCCCGCCTGGCAGCGGGAGGCGCACCTGCCATCCGGAGCCGGGGGCCGCGTCGATGGCCCCTCCTTCCCGGTCGCTCAGGCGCTCGAGCCGGAAGCGATGGTTTCCGCGTGGGGTCATCAGCTCGAGCGTATCCCCGACCGCGAAGTGGTTCTTCACCTCCACGTCGGCCAGGCCGGTGACGGCGTCGTAGGCCGTGACCTCGCCGACGAAGATCTGGCGCTGATTGCGCGAGGCGCCGTCGTCATAGTTCTGAAGCGCGGACGGCGCATGACGCCGATAGAAGCCCTCGGTATAGCCGCGGTTGGCCAGCCCCTCCAGATCCGTCAGCAGTGCAGGTGAAAAAGGCCGTCCGGCCAGGGCATCGTCGATGGCCTGCCGATATACCTGGGTGGTACGCGCGGTGTAGTAGTTGGACTTGGTCCGCCCCTCGATCTTCAGACAATCGATGCCCATCGCGGTGAGCCGCCCGACATGCTCCACCGCGCGCAGATCCTTGGCATTCATGATGTAGGTGCCGTTCTCGTCCTCGAACACCGGCATGTACTCGCCGGGGCGCTGCGCCTCTTCCAACAGCCAGACCTGGTCGGCGTCTGGATGGCGTTCGCTGCGCCCGTTGCCCGGATCCATGGGCCCCTGGGGTTGGCCGGCGCGGTATTCCCAGCGGCAGGCATTGGTGCAGGTACCCTGGTTGGCGTCGCGGTGGTTCAGATAGCCCGACAGCAGGCAGCGCCCGGAGTACGCGATGCACAGCGCACCATGGACGAATACCTCCAGCTCCATGTCCGGACAGGCGTCGCGAATCCCGGCAATCTCATCCAGCGAGAGCTCGCGCGAGAGGATCACGCGCGCGATCCCCTGGCGCTGCCAGAAGCGTACGGCCTCGGCGTTCATCGTATTGGCCTGCACCGACAGGTGAATCGGCAGCGACGGCCAATGCTCGCGCACCAGCAGGATCAGTCCCGGGTCGGCCATGATCAGCGCGTCGGGGCCCAGCGCCACCGCCGGCGCGATATCGTCGAGGAAGGTCTTCAACTTGGCGCCGTGTGGCATCAGGTTCGCGGTCAGGTAGAAATGTCGACCGCGCGCATGGGCCTCGGCGATACCGGCCTCGAGATTGGCCGTGTCGAAGTCGTTATTGCGCACCCGTAGGCTGTAGCGCGGCACCCCGGCGTAGACCGCGTCGGCCCCATAGGCCAGCGCGTAGCGCAGATTCTTCAACGTGCCGGCCGGTGCCAGCAGCTCCGGGCCGGTGCCGCCCGCCGACGCGCTCAATGCAGCTCCACCTGAAGCTGGAGCCGCTCGGGACGGCCCAGCAGTGGCTTGCGCAGGACCTCCACCGGCAGCTCCTGCCCTGGCCGGCTGTCCATCAGCGCGATGCGAATATCGGCGTAGGAGGCGATCAGCTCGTCTCCGACACGCACGATCCGGTCGCCCTCCTTGACGCCGGCGGCCTGTGCGCCACTCTCGCTGGCAAAGCCCTGCACGCCCAGACCCTCGCCCTCGGACTCCGTGTCCAGCATCACCCCGAGCATCCCTGTCGCGGGCAGCTCTACACGCCGCGGGTAGAG
>JAXGTD010000072.1:0-20790 GCA_040775095.1 Chromatiaceae bacterium
GCCGATGAGCGCGCGGTGTTCGGCATCGGACAGTTGGGGCTGCGCAGTCTGCGGGTACCGGCCCAACAGGTGCCCGCACTGATGAGGGAGTGGGCCAATGGCAACGCGACGAGTGATCTGCTGCTGAGCATCGTTGAGCGCACGGTTACCCCGACCAGCCTCAACAACCCAACCGAGGAGCTCGCCGTGCGGGGGATACGGCTGGACCTGATGACCCGAATGCTGCGCAACTATTTCTCGCTGGCCATGCAGGCCACCCGCGTCTAGCGAATCGGTGATTTAGCGCGGCTCCCGTACGGGCCAAGGCTGGCCGGCCATTCTCGGCGACCCCTGGTCGGTGACAATGGTCCAATCGGCAGCCGGCACGGCGCCGATCACGTGCTGATCTCGCCCCGTGGCTGGATCAGATCGGCAGCTCTTCCACGCGGGCATCGCGCCCGGATCCTTCCCAACCGCGCACTGGAGTCCCGACCATGTCCGACAACGCCAAGCTCCCCGATGACGCCATTCCGACGCTCGACATCCTGGCACCGATCGGCGACAAGCTCGTCGAGTGCGCCAAGAACGGCTACGTGAAGGTCGGATCGACCTGCTACAGCTCCTACAAGCTCCTGCAGACCCTCAGCCAGTCGCCGGATACCAATGAGATATGGAATGATCTCGGCATGGCCGCCGGCGGCGCGGCCCTGACCTATCTTGCGATCGCGGCGGGTGGGCCGGTGGCATGGATCGCGGGGGCGATCGCGGGCGGGGTGCTGTCGGTCGGGCGCAATTCACTCGTGCTGATCGTCAACAAGCTCGACCAGCCGCTGACCTTGTCCAAAAGCTACACGGCCTACGGCAGCCAGGAACGCCACGCGGTCACGATCTATCACAACCCGCAGACCCAGGTCCCGATCCTGGGCCCGTCGAACATCATCCCAGCGGCGAAGACCGATCCCAAAGGCAACAAGACCTACGGCGTAGGCATGTATCTCTATGTCAAGAACACCTTTCTGGGCCTGGGCGGCTACGGAAACGAAGGGGTCCTTGCCTTTGGCTCACCCAGTGCATCGATCAGCGGAGATTTCGCCTTGTCGTGGTCGAATCCCTATGGCGCCGGCACACACGGGGCCGTCTGCTTCGACTACAAGCACCAGTATTCCGACCTCGAGCAGATGTACGAGACCACCACGGGCAACGGCAAGAGTATCCAAAGTGCAACCCAGGGCACGACCAGCGCATGGATCAGCGCGCAGCAACTCAATCTGGCCGAGCCCAAGGTCCGCCCGCTCGAGCAGAATGATCAGAAGGCCATCGTCTTTACCGTC
Source organism: Chromatiaceae bacterium (assembly GCA_040775095.1). Classification (GTDB taxonomy): domain Bacteria; phylum Pseudomonadota; class Gammaproteobacteria; order Chromatiales; family Chromatiaceae; genus JAXGTD01. Next base: position 1,311 of record JAXGTD010000072.1, read on the forward strand.
GCGGTGGGGTAACGCCATGAGCGATCTCGATATCGTCCATTCCATTTTCGACAAGACCGCCAGTGCCGCGACCATGGGCTCGCTGGCGATTCCGGAGGTCGGACCGGTCGTCGCGGCGGGGGTTGCCGGGCTCCAAAGCGCGGTCGACATCTTTTTTCTGATGTTTGGCGGCGACAGCAGCACGCCTCCTGGCGCGCGACTGGTCACCCAAACCGATCTGGACAATGCGATCAACCGGATCCCCAAGCTGGTCGACGACGGCCAGACCTGGCATGACATCGAGGGCGTGTTCAACGATATCGCCGGTTGGAACGACATGATCAGTAAGAACTGGGCCGATACCAACCAGTCGACCAGTCCTAGTTTCTATGGCGCCTTCGCCGGCCCACAGCAGGCGGCGAACTGGCACAAGACGATGTCCGCGCTCGCCACCCCGCTCTCCATCGGCAACGACGGCATCATGGAAAAGCTCAAGCTGCTCGAACGCGATACGACCTTCGCGGTGAAGACCCTGCATATCTATGCCTATGGGGTGACCACCTTTCTGCTCTTGGTGAAGGTCAATGTGATGTGGGAATACAGCGACATCCTGCGCGCCTACAGGATCGCGGAGACCCAGTGGACCGCGGCCCAGACGGCGGCCAGCAAAGCCTATGCCACCTGGTCCCTGAAGAGCCCCGACACGCGCGGCCCCGAGCCCAAGATGCCCGCCAGCCTGGTGGCGATGATCGACACCGACAAGATCGTCGGCGCCAGCACCTATGTCGCGCTGATCCAGAAATACCTGCCGGATTTCATCAAATACACCCGGGCACAAAAGGCGGTGATCCAGGGCTACTTCGATGCCTACGCCAATGATCTGGCCACGCACAAGGCCGCGGTGAGCCTCAAGCATGAAAACGGGGCTTGGCATTACGAGGATAGCCAGACCGGGGCCAAGGGCACACCGGTGTCGGACAAGACCCTCGCCCAGATGAACATGGATGCCTATATCGGCACCCTCGATGCCGGCGCCTATGACCGCTTCGTGACCCAGAACCAGGCCGATATCTACGACCTGGACACGTTGGCGAAGGTCGACAGAACCTGCGACGGATGGGATGCCTGCCTCAAGGACGCGGTGGGATATCTCAACCAGCTCAACGTCAAGCAGGCGCCCCTGGGGGGCCCGGCGCCGGGACAAGCTGGCAATGGCTAAGAGAGGGCGCCAGGCCGACGATGCGGGCGCAATGCCCACGCCACGACCAGCTCCCGCCCCGTTCCCAGACCCTGGCGCCGCTTCCCGAATGGCGGATCAGAGCAGAACCCGCTCGATGCCGCCGTCTCTGGCCCGGTCGATGAAACGCCGCTGCCAGTCGTCACCAAGCCGGTGGCGGGCCAGCTCAACGACGATATAGTCGGTCCTGAGCCCGGTCTCGTCGGCATATCTCGCCAGCCCCTGCTGGCAGGCGGGGCACGAGGTCAGCAGCTTGACCTCGCCGTGGTCCACCCGCTCTCGGCCGGTAAGCCGATGAATCCCCTGGGTCAGCTCCTCGTGCTTACGGAAACGCACCTGGTTGGCGATGTCGGGTCGTGCGGTGCCGAGCGTCCCTGCCTCACCGCAACAGCGGTCCGATAGCGGCACCGTCTGCCCCATCAGCGTCGAGGCGACGAGCGTTGGCGAGTAGGTCTTCATCGGCGTGTGGCAGGGATCGTGATACAGGTATCCGACCCCATCGGCGCCATCGAGCCTGACACCCTTCTCCATCAGAAACTCGTGGATATCGAGCAACCGACAGCCGGGGAAGATACGCTCGAACGCATACTTCAGGAGTTGGTCCATGCACGTCCCGCAGGAGACAATGACGGTGCGAATATCAAGGTAATTCAGCGTGTTGGCTACTCGATGGAACAACACCCGGTTCTCCATCGTGATCTGCTGGCCGCGCGTCTCCAGCCCGGCCGCGCGCTGGGGATATCCGCAACACAGATAACCTGGCGGCAACACCGTCTGCACGCCCTGGTCGAACAGCATCGCGAGCGTGGCCAGGCCGATATCGGAAAACAGGCGCTCGGAGCCACAACCGGGAAAATAGAAGACCGCCTCGGCCTCATCGACCTCGGGCCGCGACGGATCACGCAGGATCGGCACCCGGGTCTTGTCTTCCAATCCCAGCTCCTGCCGGAAGGTACGCTTGGGCAACTCCACGCGGATGGATCGGCTGACCAGCTGCACGGCCAAGCCCGCGGCATTGGGCTTCCCGGTGCTGGACCCGGGCCGGCGGGTGGGAGCGCTGGTGAGCCGCAGGCCCTTGGCCAGTGCGTGGGCCAGGTTGAGCCCGGCAAAGCCCCACTGCGCAAGGCCCTTGCGCATCACCCGGATCGCGCGGGGATCCTGCGCGTTGAGGAACTGCATCGCGGCCCAGGCGCCGGCACTGGATCGTTTCTTGCCGCGCTCCACCAGGATCCGGCGCATGCGCATGGTGACGTCGCCGAAGTCGATGTCCACCGGACAGGGATTGAGGCACTTGTGGCAGATGGTGCAGTGGTCGGCCACGTCGTTCATCTCGTCGAAGTGGCGCTCGGAGAGGCCGCGCCGGGTCTGCTCCTCGTACAGAAACGCCTCGATAATGAGCCCGGTTCCAAGGATCTTGTTACGCGGCGAGTAGCTCAGATTGGCCCGCGGCACATGGGTCATGCACTTGGGCTTGCACTTGCCGCAGCGCAGGCAGTGCTTCACATCATCGTTCAACGCGCCAAGCTCGGTCTCCTCCAGGATGATGGCCTCCTGTTCCACCAGCCTCAGCGACGGGGTGTAGGCGCCCTCGAGCCCGGAATCCGGCGCGAGCTTCCCGGGGTTGAAGCGCTGGTGCGGGTCGACACGGCGCTTGTAGTCGGCGAAGGCGTCGAGCTTTCCGCGTTCCAGATAGCGCACCTTCGTGATGCCGATGCCATGCTCGCCGGAGATCACGCCACCCAGGCCGGTGGCCAGATCCATGATGCGATCGACGATGCGATCGGCCTGCTGCAGCATCGCGTAATCGGCGGAATGCACCGGGATATTCGTGTGCACATTGCCGTCGCCCGCGTGCATATGCAGGGCCACGAACAGGCGCGCATCGCGGATACCGCGGTGGATCTCGCGCAGGCGCTCACGCACCGCGGCCATGTCCTGTCCGGCAAAGATCTCGTTGAGCCGCTCGCCGATCTCCTTGCGATAGCGCTGGCGCAGGTCGCGGCGCAGCAGCATCCCCAGCAACGTGTCGCCCTCTCGCACCAGCGCGCGCTCGGACTCGCGCAGCCACTCGGGATGGGCCCCCGCCGGCGCGTCGAGCGCGCCGAGGATCCCCTGCCAGCGCGTGCGCGCCCGGGCGACGGCCTCGCGCGCGGCCTCACGCTTGGCCTCGAGGATCGCGCCGGCCTCGTCCGAGGGCTCGTAGTCGTCGCCGGCGCGCGCCTCCGGCATCGGCCCCGCCAGATAGTCGAGCACGGCGGCCATGATCGCGTCCTTGTTGCGAATCGACTGTTCGATGTTGATGCGCTCGATTCCGCGGCTGTAGTCCGCCAGCCGGTCCAGCGGGATGACCACGTCCTCGTTGATCTTGAACGCGTTGGTGTGGCGGGAGATGGCCGCGGTCCGGGCACGGTCGAGCCAGAAGCGCTTGCGCGCCTCCGGGCTGATGGCGATGAAGCCCTCGCCCTCGCGGGCCGCGGCCAGGCGCACCACCTCATCGGTCACCCTGCACAGGGCGGCCTCGTCGTCCGCGACCAGATCGGCCAGGAGCACCATCTTCGGTAACTCGCGGCGTGATGCCTTGGTGGAATAGGCCACCGCGCGCACGTAGCGCTCGTCGAGGTGCTCCAGGCCGGCGATCCGCACGGTCGGATGGGCGTCGACGTAGTCCTTGATCTCGACGATCGCGGGCACGGCGCGGTCGATATCGCTGCCAAAGAACTCCAGACAGACGGTGCGCACGTGATCGGGCATCCGGTGGAGCACGAAACGCGCCGAGGTGATCACCCCGTCGCAACCCTCCTTCTGCACGCCGGGCAGCCCGCCCAGATACTTGTCCGTCACGTCCTTGCCAAGACCGGGCCGACGGAATCCGCTGCCAGGCAGATCGAGCAGCTCGGGCGTGCCCTTCGGGGTGGCCCCGTCGGCCTCGAAGCGGCGGATGCGAAAACGCACCCGCTCGGCGTCGTGGATCTTGCCCAGGTTGTGGTCCAGCCGCTCTACCTCCAGCCAGTCGGCGTCAGGTGTGACCATGCGCCAGGAGACCAGATTGTCCAGCGCGGTCCCCCAGAGCACCGCCTTTTTTCCGCCGGCGTTCATCGCGACGTTGCCGCCGATGCACGAGGCATCCTGGGAGGTGGGGTCCACGGCGAAGGCCAGCCCGTTGGCGTCGGCCAGATCCGACACCCGGCGGGTCACGACCCCGGCACCGCAGCACACCGTCGCGACCGGTTCCGCAACACCGCGCAGCGCCAGATGCTCGACGCCGGACAGGGCCTCGAGCTTCTCGGTATTGATCACCGCGGTGAGCGGATGCAGCGGCACCGCCGAGCCCGTATAGCCGGTCCCACCGCCACGCGGTATCAGCGCCAGGCCGCAATCGATGCAGGCGGCGACGATGGGCGCGACCTCCGCCTCGGTGTCCGGCGAGATCACGACAAAGGGGAGCTCCACGCGCCAGTCCGTCGCGTCGGTGGCGTGCGAGACCCGCGCCAGGCCGCCAAAGTCGATATTGTCCTTGCGGGTGATGCCGCTCAGACGCGACCGCACCTGCTCACGCAACACCCGTTCCGACTCGAAGCCCGCGGCAAAGCGCGCCACCGCGTCGCGCGCCGAGGCGAGTAGCTGTTCGGCCAAGGCGTTGTCGTTGAGCCGCTGCTCGAACTGATCGAGCCGGTGGGTCAGCGCCGCGACGAGTTGTCCACGGCGCTTGGGATCTTCGAGCAGGTCGTCCTGCAGGTAGGGATTGCGCGTGACCACCCACATGTCCCCCAGCACCTCGAAGAGCATCCGCGCCGAACGCCCGGTCCGCCGCGAGTCGCGCAATCGCTCGATCAGCCGCCAGTTGGACTCGCCCAGGAAACGGATGACGATCTCGCGATCGGAGAACGAGGTGTAGTTGTAGGGAATCTCGCGGATGCGCTGCTGGGGCGAAGGCTGGTCGGGCATCGGCATGGTCTAAGGGTGGACGATTGCTGCGGTGCGTCAAGTCTACCGCAGCACGGGCTGGCCCAAGCAACGACATCGCGCCGGCACAACCACGCCCTGTGTCGGGTCATGCTGGGGCGGCGCACCACGGGCGATCAGCGATTGCCACAGGGGCCCACTCCCACTAACCTGTCGCGGTCGAGGCGCGGGACCCGCCACGGCGGCCGCCCGCCGGCGGACCATGTCCCCGGTTCTGACAGTGCCTGTTCCGGCACAACAATACCGCGTCAACGAACCTCAGTCCGCGCATGCGGCGGCCGAGGCCCCGATCACCACATGGAGCCCTACCCATGATCAGACCTTGCTCGAAGAAGTCTCTCCCCATCGCCCTCGCCGCCCTGTCCACGCTCGCCGTTGCACAACTTGCCGTTGCGCAGTCGTCGGAGACAGCAACTCCGCAACAGGGCACGCCCACGGACGCGTTCATGCAGTCGCTCGACACCAACGGCGACGGCAAGGTCACCCTGGAAGAGGCCGTTGCACCGCAGAAGCCGGGCTTCGAGGAGACGGATGCAAACGGCGACGGGTTCATCGACGCCAGCGAGGCGAAGGCCTCCTTCGAGAAAAAGGTGCCGCCGGACATGCTCAAGAAGATGCAGGAGCGCGGCATGCCCGACGCGGGCGTGACCTTCGTCGAGAACCTCGACGCCAATGGCGACGGCAAGATCGAGCTGGTGGAGTTCCAGCAGCCCGTGACGACGTCGTTCGAACGCATGGATGCCAACGGGGACGGCGCGGCCGATCGCGCCGAGGCGGACGCCTTCTTCGAGGAGATGCAGAAGCAGATGCAGGAGCGCATGCGCCAGATGCAGCAACAGCATCAGCAACAACAGCAAGGTGAAGCCGAAGCCAAGTAACGGCGCAGGGTCGGGCCAAGCCCGACCTTGCCGCGGCCAGCACGAGGCGTTCCGCTCAATGAATACGCCGTGTAGCGCCCCGCGCGATCGGCGGCGGTGCAACGCCGTCGCCGTCGAGTGCGAAATCGAAGAGCACGTCATCACCCATGCGATAGAGCCGATACGGCCCGCGCAGCGACTGGGCGAGCGACGCGGCGGCCGGACGCGTCACCCCGGGCCGTCCACCGCCGATGATCAGCGGCGCAACCGCAATCTGCAGTCGTGCCAGCAGGCCATCGGCCAGGAACCGCGAGACCGTCAGCCCACCGCCCTCCACGAAGAGCGTCCGCAGCCCCCGCCGATGCAGGGCGGCGCTCAACGCGCCAAGGTCCAAGCCGTCGCCTCGCGCCGGTAGCGCCAACACCGCGGCCCGGCCGAAAGGCCGGTCTCCGACGCTGGCATGCGACTCCGCGCAACACAGGATGGTCTCCGCATCGCCATCCTGAAAGACCCGATGCGATGGCGCTAAACGCCGCCGCGGGTCGATGATGACACGCACCGGACTCTCTCCCGACACCAGCCGAGTCGTCAGACGGGGGTCGTCACTGGCAACAGTGCTGGCCCCAACGATGACCGCATCGCACAGCGCCCGCATGCGGTGCAGGTGCAGGATGTTCTCGGGGCCGGTGACAAAGCACGAATCACCCGACGCGGTCGCGATACACCCGTCGAGGCTTTGGCCAAGGTGCCCGACGACATAGGCCCCGACAGTCGCTGGCCGACACAACGGGAGATAGAGCTCGAGAAAGTCGGCCACGGCGTTCGGGGTGCCCGGCGCGACACGCCAATCCGTCCCGGGCGACCGGATCAACAGCGTGCCGCCCCCCCCGCGACGGTCCGCCGGGTGGCCGCACGGGTGCCATCGGCCCTGGGCGTCGATCGCGACCCCGGGGCCCGCGCCTTCAGATCTGCGCGACTCTCCGCCCCGTGATGCCGCCAACAACAGGGCCCGCCAGGCCCCATCCATGGCGTCCTCGTCGGGTTGGCGGCGCTCGACGGCCTCTCCCATCATGCCGCGAGCGCCCCGGCGCCCATGGGCACGAGGTTCAGCGCGATCGGCATCACCCGATCTCCGTGCCGACGCCCTGCTCTACACGATCTCCACCAGCTCCAGCTCGAAGACCAGGTCTTGGCCTGCCAGCGGGTGATTGCCGTCGATATGGACGTTCTCATTATCGAAGGACATGACCGAGAAGCGCAGCGTCTGCCCCTCCGGGCCCTCCGCGTGCAGCACCATACCGACCGTCAGATCGATGTCCGCCGGAATCACCCCCCGCGGGACGACCTGGGTCATCTGCGGGTTGCGCTCGCCGTAGGCCTGCGCGCAGGGGATCGTGATGGTCTTGTTCTCGCCCTGCGTCATGCCGAAGACGGCGTTTTCAAAACCCGCAATCATGTTCCCTTCACCAAGGGTGAACTGCAGTGGGTCATGTCCTCGGGAGGAGTCGAACTGGCTGCCATCGACGAGGGTACCGGTGTAATGGACCTTGACGACGTCGCCGGCTTTGGCCTCAGACATATGCATCTCCTGGGTTTGGTTGGAGGGAGACGCCGATCTGAGACGCATCCCCTGCTGGCCGGGGTTGGCCCGGCATGTTCAGTCACCCACGTGACTGAACGTGGAGCAAACCGGAAACCGCGTTTTCGGTTCGCGATCCGATCCAATGCCAGGAAGGCCCTCGATCGGCGTTTCTTTGGTCATCGACTCGGCGGGCCGCCCAACAGGGCCCGGCCATCCTCAGCGCCCGGAGACGATGCGCCGCATGGCGCGCTGGACCCGGTTGGCCGGCACGGCAAAACCGATGCCCACGTTACCTCCAGCCGGGCCGATCAGCGCGCTGTTGATCCCCACGACCTCGCCAGCGAGGTTGATCAGCGGGCCACCGGAGTTGCCCGGATTGATCGACGCATCGGTCTGGATCAGCTCGCCGAGGTTCTCATCGACGATCCCCAGGCGACCGACGGCGCTGACGATGCCAGAGGTGACGGTCTGACCGATCCCAAACGGGTTGCCGATGGCGATGACAAAGTCGCCCACCTCCAGCGCGCTGGAATCACCGAAACGCAACCGTGGCGTATGCACCGGCCGGATCTTGAGCACCGCAATGTCGGTGCCGACGTCTCGACCGATCAGTCGCGCCCGATAGCTGCGCCGATTCTGGAGGGTGACCGTGATCTCCATGGCATCCTCCACCAGATGGGCATTGGTCAGGACAAATCCACGCGCGGCATCGACCACGACACCGGAGCCGACGCTGGTGAGCTCCTGCGCCTCCTCGGGGTCGGGGAGGACGAGGTCGAACTTTTCCAAGAGGCGACGGAAGTCAGGATCACGCAAGAATGGGTGCTCATCGAGCATGATCTCGGAGACCACCGCGACATTGACCACGGCGGGCGTGATCCCGCGCAACAACGGGGCCAGCGATGGATAGCCACCCTCGGCCTTGCGATAGGGGAAACCGTCGCTGCAGGGGGTCGGCGGACAGCCCTCCGGTCGCGACGTCGGGCCCATGGCGCACCCGGCCGTCAGCAGTGTCGCCAGCAGCAGGCAGGGTATCCACGCGGCTCTAATCGGGCGCGGAGCACTCAATCGCGTGCCAGGTTCGGTGCACGGGCCAGGGCGCTGGCCACCTGGAGGCGGAAGCCATAGTCGACTGGCTGGTTGATCATCAGGCTGAACGGCACCCAATCGCGGCCCCTGCGCACATAGCCTGCATAACAGCTGACCCCGCGCAGGGTGCCGGTCTTGGCGCGCACGGCGGGGTCATCGTCCTGCTGCTTGAGCAGGCGGCGATACGGCGCCATCGCGTTGAGCACGTCGATCATTTGACGACCACTCACCTGGTTGCCGCGCGACAGGCCGGCACCATCCTCGATGCTGACCTGGCGCCAGCCAAAGCGCCGCTTCGCCCAGGCCTCCATCGCGCGCTGGGACTGTGCCATGCTGGCGCGCCCATGGTCCTCGCCGAGCAGCAGGAACAGGTCATTCGCGACAAAGTTGGTCGAGTACTTCAACATGTTCGTGATCACGCTCTCCAGCGTCTGACTGCTGCGGTACACCAGAAGGGACCGCGCCGCGGCCGGGACGGGGCCGTACTGCACACTGCCCTTGACGCGGATGCCGGCGGCCTCGAGCTTGGCCTGCAACAGCTCGCCGAAGTAGCGCAACGAGTTGCTGCCTGTCTGCAGATTCACGCGCTGCTTGCCGTTTCCCATGCCCTGTGCAAGGCGCCTGGCCGTGTCCGTGAGCGGGGTCTGCGACTCGGCGCTGCGGATCTTGCCACCCGAGATCAAGACGTTGACCGTGTTGAAGTTCACGGCCAGCGCGGTGACAGGGGCATCGTAAGGGTTATCGCTGGAGGAACGTCCGGGGATCCGGTCGTTCGCCGCGAACAGGCCGTCGTCGAGCCCGAGCCCCGCCACTTCATCCACTCCCTGTTGCCTGAGCTCGGCAACCATCCGGTCGAGCTCCTCCGAGACCAGATACGGATCCCCCCCGCCCTGGACCCACAGCCGGCCGTCACGGCCGCGATACAGGCGGGTCTCGAAACGGTGGGCGAGGCCCCAACGATCGATCGCCGCCAGCGCGGTGATCAGCTTCATGGTCGAGGCCGGCACCATCGGCCGATCCGCGTTGTACGCGATTCGCTCTTTGCCGCCCTGATCCACGACCAGGCTCGCCTGCGACAGGGCCAGGGCCCGGTCCACCGCGTCGGCGCCCGCCGGGCCGGCAACGAGCGACAGCAGCAGCGCCACCACGATGACGAAGACGGGGCCGGGCAAGCTGGAAAAACGGGGCGTGGGCATGCTGACGAGATGACCTGCGGTGGAAAACTGGCCGGAAGCATAGGGCCTCGTTCCTCGTTACGGCAAGCCTTCGGGGCGCGGAGCGTGCCCAATGCACGGCTGGCAGCCACGTCAGATGCGGCGGACCAAGTGTGCCGCCGCGGCGCTTGTGTGCCGTCAGCCAGCGCTGGCCGACCCGAGCAGCGTGTCGATGTTGAGGGAACGGGCGACGATCTCTGCACCCGGCGACTCCAGCCAGGGAATGGCCCCCAGGCTGGGCGCGTGGATCAGCCCCGCGAGGGTGGCCAGATTCTCCTCGCGCGCGAGCATGTCGGGATCGCGCACCGTGGCCACCCAGCCAGCCAATCGGATCCCACGGGCGCGGATCGCCTCCGCCGTGAGCAGCGCATGGTTGAGGCAACCCAGCTTGAGCCCGACGACCAGCAGCACCGGGATGCCGAGCGCCACGGGCAGGCCATCGAGCGCGAGCGAAGGGCTCAAGGGCACGCGCCAGCCACCCACGCCCTCCACCACCACCCAGTCGCCGCGCTTGGCCAACGCGCGATAGGCATCGCCGATACGCTGCACGCCGATCTCGACACCGGCCCGACCGGCGGCGATATGGGGTGCCATCGGCGGCTCGAAGGCGTACGGATTGACATGCTCGTAGGGGGCCTCGACGCTGGCCTGGGCCTGGATGCGCAACGCGTCGTCGTTGCGCAGACCATGTGCCGTGCGCTTGCAACCCGATGCCACCGGCTTCATGCCCAGCGTGCGCAGACCGCGATGCTGCAGGGCCGCCATCAAGCCCAGCGTGACCTCGGTCTTTCCCGCATCGGTGTCGGTCGCGGTGACGAAGACGCCGGTCATCGCGTAGCACCCTCTGACCTGCCGTCCGTCCGCGTCACGCCTCGGCCGATGGCGCTCACCGGAATGAGGACGGCATCATCGGCACGCCGCTGGGCCAATGGCTCGGCCGGACACCAGGCGTGGCCATAGACCACCTCCCAGGTCGATGGCAGCCGGCCGTCGCGGCGGTGCTGCTCGTAGGCCTGTTCCATCGCGGCGAACCGGCAGCGGCCGGTCAGCCCGCGCGGCCGATCCACCAGCGCGTTATGGGCCCCGATCGCCTTGAGATCGCGCATCAGGTCGCGCACCCGCTCGTAGGTCAGGGTGATGCGTTCCACGTCCATGACCGGATCGGCAAAGCGCGCGCGCACCAGCGCATCGCCAACGTCGTGCATGTCCAGAAACGGGCTGACATGGGAGCCGCCGTCCACCTCGGCCCAGGCCGCGCGCAGCTCACGCAGCGTGTCGGGCCCGAAGGTCGTGAACATCAACAGTCCCCCGGGGCGCAGCACCCGGCGCATCTCGGCGAAGCTGCCGGCCAGGTCATTGCACCATTGCAGCGTGGCGTTGGAGAAGATCAGGTCCACGCTGGCATCGCGCAGCGGGAGGGTCTCCATGTCGGCACAGACGAGGGAGGGACGCTGCAGCCATCGGCCGCGGCGACGCGCCCGCTGCAGCATGCCGACGGCCAGGTCCAGCGCCACGAGGTGTGCGCGCCGATAACGCCGGGCGAGACCGTCGAGGGCAAAGCCGGTACCGCAGCCCAGGTCGAGCACCCGGCGCGGCGTCAGGCGGATGTACTCCAGCCGTTCCAGCATCCGATTGGCGGTCTCCCGTTGCAGCACCGCGACGCCGTCGTAGCCGGCCGCGGCGCGCTCGAACGAGCGCCGGGCGGCGGCCTTGTCGATGCCCCCGCCACGCTTGGAGTGCGGGACGCTCTGCCCCGGCCATTTCATACGCCGACCTCGTGCAGGAACCTGTCGATCGCCGCCACCGTCTCGGAGACGTGAGACAGATGTGGCGCGTGGGCGCTGCCGACGATGACCCGCTGCCGGCTCTCCGGCATCAGCAGCGCGATGCGTTCGCCCACTGCCGCCGGGACCAGCAGGTCTCGCTGGCCGAACAGCCAGAGCGTGGGTGCGGCGATGTCGGGCAACGGCCCACGCAGATCCCCCTCGGCCAGCAGGTCGAGACCCGCCGCGAGCGCGGCGGGATCGGCCGGCGGGCGGGCGGCCAGCTCCGCGCGCAAGTGCCGCAGTGTCGCGCGCGCCAAGTCGCTGCCGCGCACCTGCAGCGCGAGAAAGCGCTCCAACGTGCCCGCGGGGTCCGCCAGCAGGCCATCGTGGAACTGCACCAGCGTCCGGGCGGGCATCGCGGCGCGCCAGTCCACCGCCTGGACGAAACGCGGTGTCGCGGTGATCAACACCAGTGCGGCGACACGCGCCGGTGCCTGTCGCGCCGCCTGCAGGGCCACCAGACCACCCAAGGACCAGCCAACCCAGACCGCGCGCTCCGGCGCCCTGGCAAGACAGGCATCCGCCCAGGCAGGCAGGCTGGTCTGGGCGCGGTCGAATGGCTGCCCGCCATGTCCCGGCAGGTCGATTGGATATCTGCCACGGCCGGCGCCAAGGCCCTCCGGCAGCGCCTCCCAGACAGCGCTGTTCATGCCCCAGCCGTGCAGCAGCACCAATCCGGTTTGTGATGTCATTCTACCTCCTGCGTGTCGCGGCCGTGATCGGGCAGACGGCTCAGCAGATCGAGCAGGTGGTCCACGTCCTCGTCCTGGTGGTCGGCGGAGAAGGTGATGCGCAGACGCGCCGAGCCGGGCGGCACCGTCGGCGCGCGGATCGCCGTGACCAGCACACCGTTGTCCTCCAGATACCGGCTCCATGCGACGGCCCGCCGCGACGTGCCGGCGAGCAGCGGCTGGATCGGGGTGTCGGAGCTCATCAGGGCCAGTCCCAGCCCGGCGGCACCGCGTCGAAAACGCGCGACCAGGTCCCGCAGCCGCGCGCGTCGCCACGCCTCGCGCCGCGCCAGTTCAACCGCCACCGTCGTCGCATGCGCGAGCGCCGGCGGCAGCGCGGTGGTGAAGATATAGCTGCGTGCGCGCTGGATCAGGGTCTCAATCAGATCCTCGGAGCCGGCAACGAACGCGCCAAAGGTGCCAAACGCCTTACCCAGGGTGCCGACCAGGATCGGCACGGCGTCCGGATCGAGGCCATAGAGCGCCGTGCTGCCGCGCCCCCCCTCGCCGATCACGCCAAGGCCGTGGGCATCGTCGACCATCAGCCAGGCGCCCGCGGCCTTCGCAATCCGCGCGAGCGCCACCAGTGGCGCCAGGTCGCCATCCATGCTGAAGACCCCGTCGGTGGCGAGCAGCGCCCCGCCCGTCGCCCCGCCCATCGCCGCGAGCCGGCGCTCCAGCGCGACGGTGTCGCGGTGCGGATAGCGGTGCAGCCGCGCGCCGCCCAGGCGCGCCCCGTCGATCAGTGAGGCATGATCGAGTCGGTCGGCGAAGACCGGCATGCCGCGCCCGCTCAACGCCGAGATGACACCGAGATTGGCCATGTAGCCGGTCGAGAAGAGCAGCGCCCGCGGCCGTTGGACGAAGTCCGCGAGCTGCTCCTCGAGCCGGCGATGGGCCTCGCCGTGACCGCTGACCAGATGCGCGGCGCCGCTGCCGACACCATAACGCAGCGCCCCTTCACGCAGCGCCTCGACCACCAGCGGGTGGTTGGCCAGCCCGAGGTAGTCGTTGCTGCAGAAGGCCAGCAACGCTCGCCCGTCGATCACCGGGCGCACGCCTTGGGCCCCACCAAGCTCGCGACGGTGGCGGTAGAGGTGCGCCGCGCGCACTCTCGCCAGGTCCGCGCCCAGGTCGATCATGGCCGACCACGGTGCATACCCGCGACCCAATTGCTCGCGTGCATGATGAACAGGGCCAGACCGCTCAGCCCTCGCCCCTCGCCTCGCGCCGCTCGCCGCCGTCCTTGTGACAACCGCCCGGCACCTCGCGTCCGTCCGGCTCGATCTGCTCAAACGACAGCCCAAGGCGCTCGAACAGGGCCTGGTCGCGGTCGGACCCGGCATTGGGGGTGGTCAACAGGCGCTCACCGTAGAAGATGGAATTGGCCCCGGCCAGATAGCACAGGGCCTGGAGCTCATCGCTCATGTCCGAGCGCCCCGCCGACAGGCGCACATAGGAGGCCGGCATCAGTACCCGCGCCGCCGCGACCGTGCGCACGAACTCCAGCGGGTCGAGTCTTGCGGTACCGAACAGCGGCGTACCCTCCACCTGCACCAGCAGGTTGATCGGCACCGATTCCGGGTGCGCCGGCAGCGTCGCGAGCTGCTGCAGCATCGAGGCGCGGTCGGCCCGCGACTCGCCCATGCCGAGGATGCCGCCGCTGCAGGTCTTGAGTCCCACCGCGCGCACGTGCCCCAGCGTGTCGAGCCGATCCTGATAGGTACGGGTGGTGATGACGTTGCCGTAGAACTCTGGCGAGGTGTCCAGGTTATGGTTGTAGTAATCGAGCCCGGCCTCGCGCAGGCGCCGCGCCTGCTCCAGGGTGAGCATGCCCAGCGTGACACAGGTCTCCATCCCGAGCCCATGCACGGCGCCAACCATGTCGAGCACCCGCTCGAGGTTGCGGTCGGTGGGGTTACGCCAGGCCGCGCCCATGCAAAAGCGCGTCGCACCGTTGGCGCGCGCGACCCGCGCGGCGGCGACCACCTCGTCGAGGGCCAGCAAGCGCTCGCGCTCAAGACCGGTGTCGTTCTTCGCGCTCTGGGAGCAGTAGCCGCAGTCCTCGGGGCAGGCCCCGGTCTTGATGCTCAGCAGGGTGCTGACCTGGACACGGTTCGGATCGAAATGGGCACGGTGGGTCCGTTGCGCGGTGTACAGCAGATCGTTGAACGGCTGCTCGAGCAGGGCCTGGACCTGGTCAAGGGTCCAGTCGTGACGGATGGCGAGGCCGGGATCGGTTAACATGACGAGGCTCGACTCACTCAGGTGCACGCGCTGCCGCGAATCGGCAGGCCCGACAAGGGTAACCGGGCGGTCGCCGCTGTCAACCAGAATCGCGGCCATCGGTTTACAACGGGATCGACCCCACCCTGTCATCCGGGGCCAGAGCGGCCCTCGCGCGGTGGCCATCGCGCCGGTCCGTCCGCCGCGCGCCGCGGGCTCTCCGGCGTCGAGGCCGCATGGACAATGGGGCCCGCCCCGCGGCAACGGGTGCGTCCACGAACCAGATCGCCGGGGCGTGCCCTATGCGTCGCTTACAACACCTCGCACACCCGGTCCGCGGCGCCCTCGACTGGCTCTATCCACCCACCTGCGTGCTCTGCGGCGGTCCCGGCGGCGATGGCATGGATCTGTGCGCCGGCTGTCGCGCTGATCTGCCCAGGATCACGCCTTGCTGTCAGCGCTGTGCGATGCCGCTTGCGCACGGACAGCGCGAGGGCGTCCTCTGCGGCGCCTGCCAGCGCAGGCCCCCGCCCTTCGCACACTGCCAGGCCGCGTTCCGCTACCAAGACCCAATTCCGGAGCTGATCGCCGGGCTCAAGTTTCGCCACCGGCTCAATCTGGGCCGACTGCTCGGCACGCTACTGGCCGACCATCTGTCACGACAGGCCGGGCCCCTGCCGGATGCCATCGTGCCGGTGCCGTTGCATCCCCGGCGCCTGCGCGAGCGCGGCTTTAACCAGTCGCTGGAGATCGCCCGGGTGGTCGGTCGCACGTTGGCCCTGCCGATCGACCGGCACTGCTGCGCACGCCTTCTCCCGACAACCCCGCAGGCAAGGCTCGAGCGGCAGGCGCGCCTGCGCAACCTGCGCGGTGCATTTCGGGCCACCCCGGGGCTCGACGGCCTGCACCTGGCACTGCTCGACGACGTCGTCACCACGGGCACAACGGTCGGCGAGCTGACACGCGTGCTGCAGCGCGCCGGCGCGGCGCGAGTCGACGTCTGGGCCGTTGCCAGAACGGCCTGAGTCTCCGCGGGAACAATCTGGCGGCCGATCAACTGGCGATCCCGGGCCCTTGGCCGGCCCGTCCCAGGCGAGCGGCATGTCCGGGGATTCGCGGGGGTTTGACGGACATCGGCCTGGGCCCCGGCGCAAAGGACCGTAAGCGGGGGCGGGAGCCCCGCGGTCGCGCTCGCGCACCGGTGCAGAGCATTTCCGAGACACCGGCTCACCTCGCGGATAGAATCCGCTTGCAATCGAAGTGCGCCCCCGGATTGCGTCGGCCCGGCCAGGTCGGATGGTGATCCGTGGCGACCCATCCGTCGCCCTCGGCGGGACCGCGGCTGGGCTCCACCGGGGCCGCGCTGAAGAATGACCGCATCGACGAGTCGCCCACGATGAAATTCCCTCAGCTCCCTCTCGGTCAGCGCTTTCGCTGGCGGCAGCGGACCTATCGCAAGACCGGGCCGATGGTCGCGCACGCCGAGGACGGCGGCCAGCCGCGGATGATCCCGCGCAGCGCGGTTGTTGAGCCGCTGGACAACAGCGTACCCGAGCCGACCAAAACAGCAGCGCCATCGCTGTCGGCGGTCGCGGTCAACGATGCACTCGTGGAGCTCTGCCGCCTGATCGAGGGCGCGGCCGACGAGCTGGGCGAGCCGCAGGCGAAACGGCTCCGGGCACTCGTCGCGCATGCGCAGGCACGGTTTCGGAGCTCACTCGAGATCGATTGAGGCAGCGACCGGCCCCCGCCCACGAGCGCTGCGGCCGGCGTCCTGCCGGGGCCTGGGGCGGGGCCGTCGAACCTCAACCGGCGCATAGCGTCACGGACCGGACAGGGAGCCGCGCGCAAACGCAAGACAAGGGCCGGCGATCGACGCGTCGGCGGATCGACCTCATCGCCCCTGACAAGCAGGTCGCAAGGCGATATCCTCGCTTTTGGCTATGCTTTAGGAATGCCGGTGGCCGAGCCGCCACCCGAACCCTGACCGATGCTCAGCGGCGGCCTGGCCGCCACGTGCACGACCAAGCCAGGATCGCCGCCCCCATTGCCGCGCCCAAAGCCCGCCGCCGCGGGCGCGAGGGCACAACCAACATGCGAGAGAGCGAGGAGCCAAGGCGATGCAGACCGTCAAACATGTGATCGAGAGGAAGGGCCAAACCGTCTGGACCATCGACCCCGACGCCAGCGTCTACGACGCCATTGGCCAGATGGCGAAGAAGAACGTGGGCGCGCTGGTCGTGGTGGAGGGTGCCCGGGTTGTTGGCTTGATCACGGAACGTGAATACGCTCGCAACGTGGCCCTGGCGGGACGCTCGTCCCGGGACACCCGTGTGCGCGACGTCATGGTGACATCGCCCCCGTCGGTCGGCCTGAACCAGGAGATCCGCGAGTGCATGCAGACGATGACCGACCAGCGTGTCCGGCATCTGCCGGTGATGGCCGGCACGGAGTTGGTGGGGATCATCTCGATCGGTGATGTGGTGGCCGCGATCATTTCCGACCAACAGACGGTCATCGATCACCTGGAGCACTACATCTCCAGCTAAGGGGCGGCCCCACGAGGCCGACCATCCGGCTCTTCACGCGGGCCGCGAATCCGCACTCGCGCGCCATGGTTGAAAAGGCGCCCACCTTTCTATAGTTTCGCTGGCAGTCCTGCTGGGGGTGCCTGCCAAGGGGTGGGCTGAGAAAGACCCTTAAGACACCTGATCCGGTTCGCACCGGCGGAGGGAAGCCGGGACGAGCCGTACATCTGCCTGTCCGCCGCTCGTGCCATACCCCTGCCCCGTCATCACGAGGAAACAGCATGAGCGCCATACCCGAAGCCTTCGTCCAGACCACCGCGCGCCTCTCCGACGAGGTAACCCGACCCTTCCCGTCCTCGCAGAAGGTCTACGTGCAGGGCTCAAGACCCGACATCCGTGTGCCCATGCGGGTCGTCTCGCAAACACCGACCCACGGCCAGCAGGGGATCGACGAGAACCCGCCGATCTATGTCTATGACACCTCCGGCCCCTACACCGACCCGGCGGCATCCATCGATCTCCTCGCGGGCCTGCCCGACCTGCGCGGCCCGTGGATCGAGGCCCGCGATGATACCGAACAGCTCGCCGGCCCCAGCTCCCGGTTCGGCCATCACCGCCAGAGCGATCCGGCCCTGGCCCACCTGCGCTTCGAGCACATCCGCACGCCGCGTCGCGCCAAGTCCGGCGCCAATGTCACGCAGATGCACTACGCGCGACAGGGACGCATTACCCCGGAGATGGAGTACGTCGCGATCCGCGAGAGCATGCGCCTGGATGAGCTGCGCGCCGACCCACGCTACGCGAGGCTGCTGCGTCAGCACCGTGGCGAGTCCTTCGGCGCCAGCCTGCCGGACCGGATCACGCCGGAGCTCGTGCGCGAGGAGGTCGCCCGCGGGCGCGCCATCATCCCGGCCAACATCAACCACCCGGAGCTCGAGCCGATGATCATCGGGCGTAACTTCCGGGTGAAGATCAATACCAACATCGGCAACTCGGCGGTCACATCCAGCATCGAGGAAGAGGTCGAAAAGATGGTCTGGTCGGCACGCTGGGGTGGCGACACGCTGATGGACCTCTCCACCGGCAAGAACATCCACGAGACGCGCGAATGGATCCTGCGCAACGCGCCGATGCCCATCGGCACCGTGCCGATCTATCAGGCGCTGGAAAAGGTCGATGGGAAACCGGAAGAGCTGACCTGGGAGATGTTCCGCGACACGCTGATCGAGCAGGCGGAGCAGGGCGTGGACTATTTCACCATCCATGCCGGCGTGCTGTTGCGCTACGTGCCGCTGACCGCCGATCGCGTCACCGGCATCGTCTCGCGTGGGGGATCGATCCTCGCCAAGTGGTGCCTGGCCCATCACCAGGAGAACTTCCTCTACACCCACTTCGGCGAGATCTGCGAGATCATGAAGGCCTACGACGTCTCCTTCAGCCTGGGTGATGGGCTGCGCCCCGGCAGCATCGCCGACGCCAACGACCGTGCGCAGTTCGCCGAGCTGGAGACCCTGGGCGAATTGACCGCGTTCGCCTGGGAGCAGGACGTGCAGGTCATGATCGAGGGTCCCGGCCACGTGCCCCTGCAGATGGTGCGGGAGAATGTCACCAAGGAGCTCAAAGACTGCTACGAGGCGCCGTTCTATACCCTGGGCCCGCTGATCACCGACATCGCCCCGGCCTACGACCACATCACCTCCGGCATCGGCGCGGCCAATATCGGCTGGTATGGCACGGCCATGCTCTGCTATGTCACACCCAAGGAACACCTCGGCCTGCCCGACAAGCAGGACGTGCGCGAGGGCATCGTCACCTACAAGATCGCCGCCCACGGTGCCGACCTGGCCAAGGGCCTGCCCGGCGCCCAGGTCCGCGATAATGCCCTGTCGAAGGCGCGCTTCGAGTTCCGCTGGGAGGACCAGTTCAACCTGTCGCTGGACCCCGAGCGCGCGCGCGAGTTCCACGACCAGACCATGCCACACGAGTCGCACAAGGTCGCCCACTTCTGCTCCATGTGCGGCCCCCACTTCTGCTCAATGAAGATCACCCAGGACGTGCGCGACTATGCCGCGTCGCACCAGCTCGAGGATGTCCAGGCCGCCATCGAGACCGGCATGCAGGAGAAGTCGCGCGAGTTCGTCGAGAAGGGGGCGGAGATCTATCGGGAGGTCTGAGGCGGGAGGTCTGAGGCGGGAGGTCTGAGGCCCCGGGCGCCAGGCCTGCCCGGCCTGGCGTGGCAGCCGGGTAC
>JAXGTD010000073.1:0-20553 GCA_040775095.1 Chromatiaceae bacterium
AACAACTACGCGGGAGCAAACGTCAGCAATCTCGATGTCTTTCTCGCCAGTCTGCAGAAATTCGCCCCGCGGGCGCGGGTGCTGGTACTGGTGGACAAGGCACAGAGGCAGTATGTCGACCGACTCGCCGAGCGGTTCCCGCTGCATGCCGTGCTGCAACAACCGGTAACGCCCGCCGATGTCGAGGCGGTGCTGTCCAGACAGGCCGATGCATGGGATTGATCCAGGCGGCCCCGGATCGGGCCGTTTCGATCTCCAGGCGCGAGCACCGATGACCCCGGCCCTCGAGGCCGACGAGGCCCCGGCCGCGAGCCAGGACGCCAGCTGGCACCCTGTTCAGGCCGCTTTCAGGCCGCCCGGGACGAGGCGCGCGCCTCGCGCTGCTGTTTCAACTCCGCGATGCGGCGGGGGACCGATTCACCATGACCCTGGGCGCCAGCCAGGTGTTCCGCGAACAGGGTCAACTGGGACCTGTCCACCTGCTCGAGCAGCCGGCCGAAGATCACATTGACCTCGCCGCGCTCGAGCTCACCAGTGATCGTCAGGGCCTCGTCCAGCGTCATCGAGGGCACCTGTCGCTCCACCTCGCGCAGCTTCGCCAGATCCTCGCGAATCTGCGGATCCCGGATGCTCGGAACGAACTGCAGGGACGGTGCGGCAGTGACCTGGAACAGGCAAGTCAGCATGATGCGCGCGTGCTCCTGCTCCTCCTCACTGAGATCGCGGAACAGGCTGGACGCCTCGGGGACGTCGCGGAAACGATCGGCCATCGCCGCGTAGATGCGCGCGACGCGCAGCTCGAACAGCGCGGAGAGCTTGTAGGCGTTCCCGACTGGACCAGGCATCGGGATGGCACCCGCCTGATACTTCTCGGTTACGCGCTGGAGCAGGGTCTTGCGGCGATCAAACAACATGCCGAGGTAGATGTCGAGGCCAAACAGACGGATGATCCTCGCCGGATGCTTCAGACAGAATGCGCGGTCGATAACGGCTTGCATGAGGGTGCCTCGGCGGTCTTGTTTCAGCGGCGGTCCAGGGGCTTTGCGAGCGTCGGGGGCGCGATGCCCGCCATGACCTGCAGGATCCACGCCCGAACGGCGCCTCTGCTTTTTTGCAGGTCGCAGCGAAGATGATAGCGTAATGTGGGGTGCCGCGGCTGACCCCCCGGCCCCGTCGACGTCGAACCGCCCCGTGTGCGGGCCTAGCCAATCGCGAGGATCATCACAGATGGGCATCATCGACAACCTCGAGGCCCTGCTGAAACAGGGCAAGGACTCGGCCATGCTGCGCTACGGTCTGGGTGGCGCCTACCTGAACGAGGGCGACCATGCCAAGGCCCTGGATCACCTGGGCGAGGCCGTGCGCCAGGATCCAACCTACTCCGCGGCCTGGAAACTCTATGGCAAGGCCCTCGATGCGGCCGGGCGCCACCAGGAGGCCGTCGACGCCTTCGATCAGGGCATCGCGGCGGCCGAAAAGCGGGGCGACGTGCAGGCGGCCAAGGAGATGCGCGTCTTCCGCAAGCGCGCGGTGAAGGCATTGGGGTCGGCGACGACCCGACAGCGGCCGCCGGACCACTGACCACGCCACGCCCGACACGAGCCCATGAGCAACCCGCCCGCATCCCATCCCGTCCAACCGGGACCGAAGCACTGTCCACGCTGCGGCGCGCCGTTCCACTGCACGGCCGATGCCCCCTCGCAATGCCAGTGCGCCGGGATCGACCTGCCCGCCGACCTGCTCGATGCGCTCTCGAGGACCTATCCGGATTGCCTCTGCGCGACCTGTCTGCTGGAGCTGGCCGGCCAAGGCAACCGGCATACCCCCGCGCTCGCCGCGCGAGCAGGCCCTGAGAGCATCGCCGAGAGCCCTGAACGACCGGGGCACCGACGCGTTTTCAGGCCCCTTCCAACGCGGGATTGAGCAACCGCGACCCGCGGCTCCGCCCCTGGACCGGGTCACCTCCCCGGGGCGGCCATGTCAATGATGGCGATGTGCGCGTCGGCGTGCTGTCGATGACGGACGCTCCACGGGCCGCCCTGATCCGGGTCGGCGTCTTCTTCAAAGACATCGTCGGCGCGCACCGCCGTGGGGAGGACCCTTTTCCTGATCCTCGCCCATGGCGTACCTGGTGCATCTACACAGGCCGATGGCAGTCCCCGAGCCCGAGCTTGCGCGGGGATGCCCCCTGGTCAGTCCGTCACTCAGCCTACTCGTCGCAACAGGACAAGCGCCCCGCCGACAAACAACAGGGGCGGCGCGAGCGCGGCCACGGCCGGATTCAGCGCATAGAGCAGCGCGAGATAGGAGAAGGTTTGGCTGACCAGGTAGAAGATCACGCCGATGACGACCCCCAAGAAGATCCGCGTACCGATGCCGCTGCTGCGCGCCGAGCCGAGCAGAACCGGGATGGAGACAAAGATCATGGCCAGTACCAGGAACGGGTACACCACCTTGCGCCAGAACACGACCTCATAGGGGGCCGCATCCTGCTCGGTCTTGCGCATGAACTGGATGTAGCGGTACAGGCCCCATACGGGTAGCACCCGGGGCTCGACAACGATGACCTTGAGCAGCCGCGGATTCAGCAGCGAGCTCCAGCTCATCTCGGGCGGATGCTCCACCTCCACGGCGTCGTCGGAGATTTGGCTGCGCGAGATATCCTCGAGCACCCAGGTGCCGCCGCGATAACGGGCCGAGCTGGCATGGGTCGCGAACAGCAGTCGGGTCCCGTCCAGCTCGTAGATCGAGATGTCACGCAGCCGGGCGCCGGCCTCGACCTCGCGGATGTGCACGAAGGCGCGGCCATCACGGGCCCAGAATCCCGTGCCGGTCATCTGCACGACACCACCGGTCTGCGCGGCGGAGCGCTGCGCCAGCGCACGCTGCTCCGCTGGTGGAGCAACCACCTCGCCAATGAGCACCGCAATCAGCGCGAGGACCACGCCACCAATGAGTCCCCCCAGCACGATGCGCGCGATGGACACACCCGCCGCGCGCATCGCGACCAGCTCGGAACGGCTGGCCAGCGTGCCGAGCCCGACCAGGGCGCCGATCAGGGTGGCGATCGGAAACACCTGATAGGCATAGCGAGGCAGACTCAGCGCGACGAACGCCAGCGCGTCGACGAATCGGTACGCGGTGGAGCCGACCTGATCCATCTCGTCGGCCAGAATGAAGAAGCCAAGCAACGGCAGCAACACCGCCAGCGTCAGCAAGGTACCGCCGATGACGGCACCGGCGAGATAACGATCGATGATCCTCAACGGGTTTGCCCCTGCATGGGTGGTGCGCCTGTGCCCCGCTGACCGATCCGACAGGCCCATGGATGCGTTCTCAACCAGACGGCCCCGAAGCAGGTGCCGCGCGTTCTGCCGACGGGGCGTTCCTGATAGACTCGGAGCGACGAGATGGTACACCAGCGCGCCCTCGGCCGCAGCGACCGCGCGGCGCGGATCCAGCCGTCGGACACAGACAGGAGAGACAATGCAGATCAAGATCAAGAGCAGCGATCCCGCCAAGGCCAAGACCCCCTGCCTGATCCTCGCGCTGTTCGAAAAGCAGAAACTCGACGGCGCCGCCATGGCGATCGACAAGGCCAGCGACGGCGCCCTCGGCCGGCGCATCAAGCGCGGGGACATCCGCGGCGAGGCCGGCTCGTCGCTGATGCTCTTCGATCTGCCGGGCGTCGCCGCCGAGCGGGTGGTGCTGGTCGGCTGCGGCAAACGCAAGGAATTCGACCGCGGCGCCTACACCAAGGCCATCGACACGGCATTGACCCGCATCGGGGAGACCAGCGCCAGCGGCGCGCTGTGTACGCTCCCGGCCTTGCTGCCGCGGGGCATGGATCTCTACCAGGCGGTGCGGCACTGCGCCTCGTTGGCCGTGCAGCGCGGATACCGCTACACCCAGACCAAGCAGCCGAAGGAGGGCGCACGCGAGCCATTGTCGGCGCTCACCATCTGGGTGTCCGACAAGGCGGACAGCAAGGCCGCGGAGCGCGCCGCCGCCCACGGCCAGGCCATCGGCGCAGGCATCAACCTGGCCCGTAACCTCGGCAACCTGCCGGGAAACATCTGCACCCCCACCTATCTGGCCGAGTACGCGGTCGAGATGAGCACGCGGTTCGAGAAATTGGAGACCGAGGTGCTGGACGAGGCGGCCATGCAGGCGCTGAAGATGGGGGCGCTGCTGTCGGTCTCCGGCGGCAGCCGGCAACCGGCCAAGCTCATCGTGATGCACTACCGGGGCGGTAAGCAAGGTGACAAACCCGTGGTGCTCGTCGGGAAGGGACTGACCTTCGACGCGGGGGGCATCTCCATCAAGCCCGCCGAGGCCATGGACGAGATGAAGTACGACATGTGCGGTGGCGCGAGCGTTCTCGGCGCCCTGCATGCCGCCGCCGAGATGGACCTGCCAATCAACCTCGTCGGTGTCGTGCCATCCTCAGAGAACCTCCCCGACGGCGCGGCAAACAAACCGGGTGATATCGTCACCAGCATGTCGGGCCAGACCATCGAGATCCTCAACACCGACGCCGAGGGTCGCCTGATCCTCTGCGACGCGCTGACCTACAGCGAGAGGTTCGACCCGGCCGTGGTCATCGACATGGCAACGCTGACCGGGGCCTGCATCGTCGCCCTGGGGCGTCACCCATCGGGGCTGTTCACCGACAGCGACGAGCTTGCCGCGGAGATCACCGCCGCCGGTGAGGCGGCCGGCGACCGTGTTTGGCGCATGCCGCTTTGGAACGACTACGACGGCCAACTGGACAGCAATTTTGCCGATATGGCCAATATCGGCGGTCGCGACGCCGGCGCGGTCACCGCGGCCGCATTCCTCAAACGCTACACCAAGAACCTGAGCTGGGCGCACCTGGACATCGCCGGCACCGCATGGGTCACGGGCAAGGAGAAGGGCGCAACCGGGCGTCCGGTGGCACTGCTTGCCGAGCTGCTGATCCGCCGCGGCGACAGCGCCAGCTAGGACGGGCCGGCGAGGCGCGCTCCACCCGCTAGCGTCCATCAGGTTGCTGACCCACGGCATGACCCGTATCGACTTTTATGTGCCCAAACCCGGCGTCGCCGGAGACCGCTTCCGGCTCTGTTGCCGGCTGGTCGAGCGCATCCTGACCACCAGGATGCGCATCCTGGTGCATTGTCCGGATGCGGATCAGGCCCGCCACCTCGACCAGTTGCTGTGGACCTTCAAGGAAGACAGTTTCCTGCCGCACGGCCTGGTGGGCGAGACCGACCCCGGGCTGACGCCGGTGTTGATCAGTGCCGATGGGCAGCCCGAGACCGAGGACCAGGTCCTGATCAACCTGGGCGCCGAGGTGCCCAACTTCTTTAGTCGGTTCGAACGCCTCTGCGAGCCACTCGACCAGGATCCCGCCGTGATCCAGGCGGGCCGCAGGCGCTGGGCCTACTATCGCGACTGCGGCTATCCGCTGCAGCACAACGAGGTTGGCGGCTGAGCCCAGCGCGATCCGGGCAGCGCCATTTCGCCATTTCCAGAGGGCGCCTCCGGGGTTGCATTCAGCGTGGGGCCACCGCAGACGGTTCGAGTCAGGACACCCCCGGGCGCAACAGCCGGTAGCCCAGGTACAGAACAAGCAGCGGCGAGAGGGCGAACAGGCCCAGCAGCGCGAGCACGATCCAGATGTTGGTGGGCAGATTCAGCAGCATGGATTGATCTCCGGCATGCGAAGAGGACGCGACGGGTGGGTCTTGCACCAGGCCGGTTCCGATCCTCGGGGCGATACGCGCGGCCGACGCGCCGGGATGGACCGTCCAGGCCCGGTGCTCAAGAAATGGCCTCCACGGTCTGTCGCGCAATCTCCAGCTCTTCGTTGGTGGGGATCACGAGGACCTGTACCGGGCTGTCGGGCGCGCTGATGCGGTGCTCGCCACCCCCGGCATGGAGATTGGCCTGTTGGTCGAGATGGATGCCGAGATTGCCTAACCCGCTGCAGGCGCGCGCGCGGGTCTCGCTGTCGTTCTCACCGATTCCGCCGGTAAAGCACACGGCATCGACCCGACCCAGCTCGGCGGAGTAGGCGCCGATGTACTTTTTCAGCCGATGGCAGCTGATGCCGATCGCGAGCTCGGCCTTCTCATCGCCGGCCTCGGCCCGGGCATGGATCTCGCGCATGTCGTTGAGGCCGCACAGACCCAACAGGCCGCTCTGCCGATTGAAGAGGTCATCGAGGGTCTGGTTGTCGAAACCGAGGTTCTTGCAGAGGTAGAAATGCACCGCCGGATCAATGTCGCCGCAGCGGGTGCCCATGACCAAACCCTCAAGCGGCGTCATCCCCATGGACGTGTCCACGCTGACGCCATTGCGGATCGCCGTCGCGCTGGACCCGTTGCCCAGGTGAAGCGTGATCAGGTTGCAGCGCTCGATGGCCTTGCCGAGCATCTGCGCCGCGCGCTTGGCGACATAGTGGTGCGAGGTACCGTGAAACCCATACCGGCGCACCCGATGCTCGCGGTAGAGGTATTCCGGGATCGCGTAGCGGTAGGCTGTACGGGGCATGGTCTGGTGGAAGGCGGTGTCGAACACGGCCACCTGCGGGACATCCGGGAACAGCTCGCGGGCAACCAGGATGCCATCGAGATTGGCCGGATTGTGCAGCGGCGCCAACGGGATCATCTGGCGTATGGCATCGACGACATCGTCGTCGACGACGGTCGGCTCATGGAACGCCTCGCCACCATGTACGACGCGGTGGCCGACCGCCAGCAACTCCGCTAGATCCCCAAGCGAGCCGCTCTCGCGCAACCCGGCGACCATGCGCTCGAGCCCGGCATGGTGGGTCGCAATGGGGAGGGCGTCTTCGCGCGTCTCGGTCCGGCCGGCGGCATCCAACCATTTCCACGTCAGCAGGCCCCCTGGCTCGCCGATGCGGCTGACGCTGCCCGAGGCCACCACCGCCCACTGGTCAGGCTTGAACAACTGGAACTTGATCGAGGAGCTGCCCGAGTTGAGCACCAGCACTTTCATTGTCGATTTCTCCCGCGGTCTCGCATCAGCTCTGCCCGCCCCCTAGAGTGTGAATGACCGGATCGATGCGGCGCGCGCGGCCCGCCCGGCACGGCCGACAGGAACAATGGCGCCAACGGACCCACGCTCGGCAAGCCTGGCGGCTCGACCGTGCGGCCCGCCCTCCCACCGCGTTGTCGCGCCGCCGTGCCGGGCAGACGCTGATCGGGCCTTCCCGGCATTGGATCCGCTCGCGAACCGAAGACCGCGTTTGCCTAGAGCTCCTGATCCTGCGCCTGGATCGCGGTGATCGCCACCGTGTTGACGATATCGGCCACGGTGCAACCACGGCTCAGGTCGTTGACCGGCTTGTTCAGGCCCTGCAACACCGGACCGATGGCCAGCGCCCCGGCGCTGCGTTGCACCGCCTTATAGGTGTTGTTGCCCGTGTTCAGGTCCGGGAAGACGAAGACGGTCGCGTGGCCGGCCACATCGCTCTCGGGCATTTTGGAGCGGGCGACACTGGCGTCAACCGCGGCATCGTACTGGATCGGGCCCGCGACCTTCAGCTCCGGACAGGCCTCGCGCGCAATGCGTACGGCCTCGCGCACCCGCTCTACGTCCTCGCCCTTGCCCGATGCCCCGGTGGAATAGGAGAGCATCGCAACCCGCGGCTCGATCCCGAAGGCCTTAGCGGTGGCAGCCGAGGTGATGGCGATATCGGCGAGCTGTTCGGCGTCAGGGTTCGGGTTCACGGCACAGTCGCCGTAGACCAGCACCCGGTCGGCCAGACACATGAAAAACACGCTCGAGACCAGCTTGACGCCGGGACGCGTCTTGACGATCTCGAAGGCGGGACGGATCGTGTGCTGCGTCGTGTGCACAGCACCCGACACCATGCCATCGGCGTCGCCGACGTAGACCATCAGCGTGCCAAAATAACTCACGTCCTCCATCGCGTCGTAGGCCATCTGTGCCGAGATTCCCTTGTGCTTGCGCTGCTCGTAGAAGACCGAGGCGTACTCGGCGCGCTTGGGCGAGCTCACCGGATCGACGATCTCGATGTCGTCGAGCTTCAGACCCAGCTCGCCGATGCGTCGGCGAATCTTGTCCGGGTCACCGAGCAGCGTCAGGTCGGCAACGCCGCGCAGGGCCAGGATCTCGGCAGCGCGCAGGATACGCTCGTCGGCACCCTCGGGTAGCACGATGCGTTTGCGGATGGATTTTGCACGCTGGATCAATCGGTACTCGAACATCAGCGGCGTCATGCGCACCGACTCGTGCACCTCGATCCGGTCCTGCAGGTCTCTGATCTCGACATTGTTTTCGAACAGGCCAAGAGCGGCGGCGATCTTGCGCTCGTCGCCGGCGAGGATCGTCGACTCGACCCGGTTGACCGCCAGCGCGGTCTGGAAGGTGTCGGTGGGGACGCTCAGGATCGCGACCTTGTTGCGGCGCAGACCGGCCAGCAGTCGCTGCACATTCTCCACCGGATGCAGCCCCCCGGTCAGGAGGATGCCCGAGACGTGTGAGAAGGCCGCGGAGACATCGGCGGCGAGGGTCGCGAGGATGATGTCGCTGCGATCGCCCGGGGTGATCACCAGGCACCCGTCCTCGATGTAGTTCAGAAAATCGGGGATCTCCATGGCCGCGACCTTGTAGCTGGTCACCACCTGATTGGTCCCATCCTCCTCGCCACAGAGACAGTCCGCACCGAGCATCTTGCCGATCTCCCCGACGGTGGGCCGGCTCAGGGCCTCGGTCGCCGGGAGCACATAGACCGTCTCGCTCATGGGCAACACCGCGCGCGCGCGCTGCTTGACCGTCTCCACCGCGTCCGGGTGCACGCCGTTGACCACGGTGGCGAGCAGATCCCCCCCGCGATCGAGCAGCGACTCGTGGGCCATATGCACCGAGTGCAGCGTCTCGTCCGGACTCCGGTTGAACCCCTTGACCACGACGACGATGGTGCAGCCGAGGTTGTTTGCCAGATCGGCGTTGAAGTCGAACTCGAGCGAGGGCACCAGCCCATCGAAGTCCGTCCCCGCACAAAGCACGATATCGCACTTGTGCTCGAGCATCATGAACTTGTCCAGGATCCGTTTGAGCAGCTCGTCGTACTTGCCGGCAGCGACCAGCTCGCTGGCGACCTGGGCCGTGCAGCCGTAGAGCATCTCCGCCGGGAATGGCGGATCGTAGCGCTCGCGGATCAGACTGGTGAGATTGTCATCCTGCACGTCGCGACTGACGATGGGCCGGAAGAAGCCCACCCGGCGGTTGACGGTTGACAACAATTCCATGAAGCCGAGCACCACAACGGACTTGCCGCTGCCCGAACCCGCACCCGCGATATAGATACTCTGCATCTCACTTGGATCTCCAAAACGAACTCCAACCGCACGCGGCGACGACCGCGGCACCCGCCGTGACCCGCCATG
The DNA here is from genome assembly GCA_040775095.1 of Chromatiaceae bacterium. GTDB lineage: Bacteria > Pseudomonadota > Gammaproteobacteria > Chromatiales > Chromatiaceae > JAXGTD01. Next base: position 9,423 of record JAXGTD010000073.1, read on the forward strand.
ATGCCGCATTTTGCCGCCCGCTGAGGTTACCGGGTGTTTACATTCCGAGAAACCGCATCGTACACTTTAAGTGACCGACCACCCGACGGGGCAGCCATGCCCTCCACGCTTGCGCAGCAAGAACCATGCACAGTCGCCCCGACGCGATCCCATCGGCACGCCGCGCACCGCCGTGCTCACCCCTCGCGTTGCTCCTCGCCCTCGCGGCGGCGGCCATCGCACCGGCTCCGGGCATGGCCTCACCCGGCAACGACGCCCGGATCTATCGCTGCACCGCACCCGACGGGTCCGTCGAGTTTCGGCAACATCCTTGTCGCAATGCCGACAGCTCCGAGCGGATCCGGATCGACGACCGCCCCTCCGGCTGGACGCCGCCGTCGGCTGCCGCACACACACCCGGCAGCAAGAAACCGGCCAGGTCTGCCACGCGGCACGCCCCGGGCGCCGGGCGGACGGGGCGCGCCGGCGACGCCTGCTGGAACAAGCGTCGACAACTGGAAGACGTCAACTGGCAGCTGCGCCGCGGCTATACGGCGGATCAGGGCGTGAAGCTCAGACGACGGCGCAGGCAGTACGAGGACTATATCAGGCACCGTTGCGATGGGGGTGACGCTGATTGAGCCCAGACATCGGTCCGATCGGCCCGCGGCGCAGACCAAAAAAAGGCCCGCCGGCGCATGCCGACGGGCCCTGTCGCCCCCGCAACGGCAAGCGCCGTTACTGCAGCGAGCGATAATAGTCCATCAGGATCTGCGCCACTTCGGGGCGCGAGAACTCGGGCGGCGGGGCGATTCCCTCGGAGAGCATCTCCCGCACCTTGGTGCCGGACAGCAGCACGAAGTCTTCCTTGTTGTGGTCCGGTGCCTCGCTCATCATGACAACCTTGTTCAGCTTCTTCGAGTAGGCGGTGTGGTCGGCCTTGAATATCTCGATGTCGAGCGCACCCTCGGGGACCTCGTTGTCGAAGATGGTCTGGGCGTCGAAGGCCCCATAGTAGTCGCCAACGCCGGCGTGGTCACGGCCGATGATGAAGTGCGTCGCCCCCATGTTCTGGCGGAAGTAGGCGTGCAGCACCGCCTCGCGCGGACCGGCGTAGAGCATGTCGAAGCCATAGCCGGTGACCATCGCGCTGTTGGGCGGGAAGTACAGCTCGACCATCTTGCGGATCGCGGCATCACGCACCGGGGCCGGGATGTCGCCGGGCTTGAGCTTGCCGAGCAGCATGTGGATGACCAGGCCGTCGCACTCGAGCCGGTCCATCGCCATGTGGCAGAGCTCTTCGTGGGCCAGATGCATCGGGTTGCGGGTCTGAAACGCCACGACCCGCTTCCAGCCACGCTCGGCGATCTCGTTGCGGATCTCGACCGCGGTGCGGAAGGTGTCTGGAAAATCGTCCTGGAAGTACGAGAAGTGCAGGACCTGGATCGGACCCGACAGCGCCACGCGGCCCTGGCCGTTGAACGCGGCGACACCGGGGTGCTCGGGATCGAGGGTGCCGTAGACCCGCTCGGTCATCAGCGACATCTGCTCGTCGCTCACCGTCTCGATGGCCTCGACGTCCATGATCGCCAGGACCGGATGGCCGTCCATGTTGGGGTCGCGCAGCGCGATGCGGCGCGCATCGCCAATGGCAGCGGCGTCCTGGACCAGACACATTACCGGAACCGGGAAGAACAGCCCGCCCGTGGTGCGCATGGTCTCCGCCACACGGACCGCGTCGGCGACGTTCATGAAACCCGCGAGTGGGCTGAAATATCCGCCACCCATCATCACGGCATTGCCCGCGGCCTGCGAGCTGATCAGCAGCGACGGCAGGTCGCCGGCCTCACGCATCAGGGAATGATGCTGGTCCGGATCGTATACGAACAGGGGTTTGAGCTCGTCAGAGCCAACGGGTCTGATCATGACGTTCCTCACTGGTGGGCCCGCCACGCGCGACGGTTGCCGGGCGAGCCTCGGTTTCAAGACTGGCGCATTAGGGCCTCCGGGCCTGCACGGACCTTGGAATCCGAGTGCCCATTGACACCGCCGGGAAAGCCCCGCAACCTTACCACAAGCTGGGGAATCACCTTCCAAGGTTATGTTTATGACCAGTACGGCTCGTATTGATCGGCGCATCGGGATCCCGGCGAGACGGTGATTCCGTCCATCCATGAAGCCAATTGCACGCGATCCGAGGTGCGGCGGCTCCCGGATCGCGTCCTCTTCAGCCAGTTGACGTTGACGGCGCGGGCATCGGCCCGCGCGAGCCGGTTCGCTCCGCGCCGATTGCCCGCCCTCGTGCTGGACTTTGCCGGAAACGACGCCATGTGCATGCCAATCCGGCCGCCGCCAAACCGATCCCGTGGGGCACACTGGCCCCGTTCGCATGAGGAATCTCTGCCATGCCTTACTTCGTCTACCGCGTCAGCCCGACCCGGCAGCTCACGCACATCGATACCAAGGAGCGTTACCAGGAGGCCCGGTCGCTCGTCCGCACCTTGCGCGAAAGCAGTGCCCCGGGAGACGACGGTGACATCCGGATGATGTTCGCCAGGCAACAGTCCGAGGCAGAGAAGCTCCTCGCCACGCCGCGTGACGAACGGGTCATCGGCGAAGACTGAGGGGTCGCGCCCGGACCTCGCGCACCGCGGACACGCTGGGGCTGCCGCCCGCGCCCGCGGCCCCGATGCGCGGATCGCCGTCACAGCATGACCGATTCCGGCGTCTCGATCCTGCTGCCTTTTCGCGATGCCGGGGCCACGCTGGCCGCCTGCATCGCGTCCATCCACGCCCAGACCTGGCCCGACTTCGAGGTCCTGTGCGTCGACGACGGTTCGCGCGACGACGGCACCGCCATGATCCAGGCCGCCGCGGACAGCGACCCTCGCTTCCGATACCTGAGGGCGCCCCCACCGGGCGGCCTGGTGGCAGCGCTGAATCACGGGCTCGCCCGGGCCCGATACGAGCTCGTCGCCCGCATGGACGCCGATGACCTCATGCATCCGTGCCGAATCGCGCTGCAGCGCGCGGCGATGCGACGCGATGCCGCGATCGCCGTGCTCGGCTCGCGCGTGGAGGCCTTCCCCGCGGCGGCGCTGTCTGATGGCTTCCGCGCCTATATCGCGTGGCAGAACGGCTGCGTCGCCCCCTCCGCGATCGCTGGCGACATCTATCTGGAATCGCCGCTCGCGCATCCCTCGGTGATGTTGCGCCGCTCTATCGTGGTCGCGGCCGGTGGCTACCGCGAGGGCGCATTCCCGGAGGACTATGAGCTTTGGCTGCGCCTGCATCAGGGCGGACAGCTGCTGGCCAAGCTGCCGCAAACCCTGCTGCAATGGCGAGACCACCCGGGGCGTCTCTCGCGCACCGGAGCCGCCTACGAGCGCGTCGCGTTCGACCGCCTGCGCGCGCGGCTGCTCGCCGCCGACCCCCGCCTGGTCGCGGCACGCGATCGGCTCGCGATCTGGGGCGCCGGGCGGCGGACCCGCCAACGCGTCGCGCACCTGCTCGGACATGGTTACCGGCCCATCGCCTGGATTGACATCGACCCCGACAAGATCGGCAACCGCCTCGATGGGGTGCCCGTGGTCGATCCGACCTGGCTGCGACGAGAACCGAAGCCGTTCGTGCTCAGTTACGTCGCCTCACACGGCGCGCGGCCCTGCATCGAGGCCGAGCTCGGCCGCCTCGGGTATCGCAAGGGAACGGATTATCTCCACGTCGGCTGACGGACGGTCCGGGCCTGGCCCACATCGCCCGCTCGCGGCTGTAACGATCAAGAATTGCGGGAAGACCGTTCGGACCAGAGGAACTGCAGCACCTTGCGCACATAGTCCTGTGTCTCGGGATAGGGCGGGATCTCGTTGCCATAACGCTTCACCGCGTTCTCACCGGCGTTGTACCCGGCCAGGGCCAGGCGCAGATCATTGTCGAACATATCCAGCAGCAGTCGCAGATAGGCGGCACCGGCGTGGATGTTTTCGGCTGGATTCCAGATATCGGAGACGTTGAAGCGGTCGGCCGTGCCGGGCATCAGCTGCATCAGACCACAGGCGCCGGCGGAAGACAGCGCGTCCGGCTTGTAGGCCGACTCGGTGCGGATCACCGCGTGCAAGAGCTCGGGCAGCAGCCCATGCCGGCGCGCGGCCTCCTCGATCAGCGCCTGATAATGGGCCCGACGGACCGACATCGAGCCCGAGACCGGACCGACCGGACGCGCCGAATAGGCCCTTGTCCGCGAGGTCTCCAGGTGCGCCTGAAGCTGCGCCGCCGCCTCGGCCTGCTGCTTGCGGTGTGCCTCGGAGCTTTTCTTGTTCTGCGAGGAGAGCTTGTGTGCCGTTCGCTTCCACTCCAGGCGCAGCGAACGCCCGGTCAGGGGCTCGTCGGAAAAGAAGATGTTGCCGTCCGCGTCGACGTACTTGTACACATCGGCCGAGACCGGCGCTAGCACGCAGCTCATCAGCGCGAGCACGATCGAGACTGCCCGTATCATCTGGTCGAAATCCCCCCGGGCTTCATCCGCGGCACCGACACCGAACCGGCGGCCAACATCGGTACCAAGAACCCTCCGCCCCCTACAAGAAATCAGGCACCGCCACTCTCGACGGCCTCGCGTGGCGTGCAAATCCCACGGAAACGCCAACCGAGGGCGTTCCCCCGTGAGCCATGGATGGCCCGCCATCCTCGGCGATCCCATGGCCCCATCAATCCGGATCCGGTGCGGGCATCGTCGCCCCTGGAGCGGGCGCGGACCCGATCCAGGGGTGGATTAAACCAGCTTCCCCCTCCCGAATCCGTGCGGACGTCGACGAAACGGCCTCGGCCCGGAGGGCAACGACGCCGCGGGCCCCAACCCGCGGCCGACCGCTACCCACCCCGATCATGGCCCGATGCGTCCGGGCCGAAAATCGAGAATTATTTTTCTGGCGAGTAACTTGGGACTTGTTCTTAAGTCAGTTTAGAGGTAATTTTCGAATCGTCAACGTGCGTCATCGGCGCGTTGTCATGCGTTCTCGTGCCGGGATGATACCAGAGCACGGGAAGACCATAGAAATAGGGGGGAATCCAGATGAACCGACGTCACTTTATTGGCCTCGCATTGGCGGCGACGGCGTCGCCCGTTTTCGCGAAGCCTCGCAACGGCCTTCCACGCACGCTCTCGCTGCGGCACATGCACACCGACGAGCGTGTCAGTCTGACCTACCGGGTCGGCGACAACTACCAACGCAGCGCCCTGCACAAGCTCAATCACTTCCTGCGCGACTTCCGCACCGGGGACGTGACCGCGATCGACCCGCGTCTGTTCGACCTGCTCCACGACGTGAAACATCGGCTCGGCTACGAAGATGGGGAGTTCGAGATCTTCAGCGGCTACCGCTCGCCGAAGACCAACTCGATGCTGCGCAGAACCTCGTCTGGCGTAGCCAAGCAGAGCCTGCACATGGTCGGGCAGGCAATCGACATCCGGCTCCCGGGGAGACCGACGAGGAGCCTGCGCGACGCGGCCCTGACACTGGGTCGGGGCGGCGTCGGCTACTACCGCAAGTCCGACTTCGTCCACCTCGACACCGGCCGTGTCCGGACCTGGGGGGCCTAGCCGCCGTCACCTGAAGAGCTGCTGATCCAATGCCTTGCCGGCATTGGATCAGCTCGCCAACGCGGCGCGATCCCCGATTCGCTGGACACCCACCTCCGGTGGATCTTCCGCTGGGATCGGGGATCCCGTTGCCTGGACGACTGGAGAGCGGCGCGGCCTGCGCAGACCCGGCGCCGCGCCGATGCCGGCCGGCAGCACCCCGGCATCCGGGTGGAGCGAGGGTTTCAGGCGCTCGCGGCGCGCGCGGCAATGAACGCCAGCGCCCTGTCGATACGCCGCAGGGTCGCGTCCTTGCCGACCAGCTGCAGGGTCAGGTCGATACCGGGCGACGCCGCGCGGCCGACGATCGCAACACGCAGCGGCTGCGCGACCTTCCCCATGTTCAGCGACAACTCGCCGGCCACGCGCTCGATCACGTGGTGCAGGGGTTCAGGCTGCCAATCATCCAGCGCCAGCATCTCCAGCTCGGCCCGAACGAGCTCCAATGGCTCGCGCGCCACCGCCCGCAGGTGCTTCTTCGCCGCGGTCTCGTCGTAGTCGTCGAAGTCCTGGTAACAGAATGCACTGATCTCGGCCAGCTCGGTCAGGGTCTTGGCGCGTGCCGCCTGGGCCACGACCACATCGGTCAGCTCGGGGCCGTCGGTCGGGTCGATGCCGAGCCGACCCAGATGCGGGCTGAGCAGGTGGGCGATGCGTTTGGGATCCCCGTGCTGGATGTAGTGCTGGTTGAGCCAGTCGAGCTTACCGCGATTGAACGCCGAAGCGGCCTTGTTCACCGCCTCGATGTCGAATGCCTCGATCATCTCATCGAGAGAAAAGATCTCCTGGTCGCCATGCGACCAGCCCAGCCGGACCAGGTAGTTGAGCAGCGCCTCGGGCAGGTAGCCCGCGTCGCGATAGGCCACGACGCTGACCGCGCCGTGCCGTTTCGACAGGCGGGCCCCATCGTCGCCGAGGATCATCGGCAGATGGGCATAGCGCGGCGGCGTCTGCCCCATCGCCTCGAGGATGTTGATCTGGCGTGGCGTGTTGTTCAGGTGATCGTCGCCGCGGATCACATGGGTGATGCCCATGTCGGCGTCGTCCACGACCACGGTGAGGTTGTATGTCGGGGAGCCGTCGCTGCGACGGATGATCAGGTCGTCGAGCTCGGCATTGGCGAAGGCCACCCGGCCGCGGATCATGTCGTCCACGACGACGGCGCCATCGACGGGGTTGCTGAAACGGATCACGTGCGGCTGCCCCGGGTCCACGTGTTTGCCGCGGCAGTGGCCATCGTAGCGGGGCTTGACCTTCGCCGCCATCTGCTGCTCGCGCAGGCGCTCGAGGCGCTCCCGCGGGCAGTCGCAACGATAGGCAAGGCCCTTGGCCAGCAGCTCATCGATCACCTGGTGGTAGCGCTCGAAGCGCTGCGTCTGAAAGAACGGGCCCTCGTCGTAGGCGAGCCCCAGCCACGTCATCCCCTCCAGGATCGCGTTGACCGACTCCGCCGTCGAGCGCTCCAGATCCGTGTCCTCGATCCGCAACACGAACTGGCCGCCGTGCTTGCGCGCGAACAGGTAGGAAAACAGCGCGGTGCGAGCACCGCCCACGTGCAGGTAGCCGGTCGGGGACGGGGCAAAGCGGGTGCGCACGGTCATCGTTGGCGTCGGCCTCGGTCGAGCTGAAAGGAGACCCCGATTCTAGCAGAGGACCCGAGGCTCGAGCGCGACGGCCTGGGCTTCGGATCGCGCGAACCGGCGGCACCGACAGCGGCGAGGCCCGACACCAACCGGAGCCCGACGGCAAAGGGCGGCGGGGCTGGCAACGCGCGACGATGCATTCCGGCCCGCCATGCCGCGGCGATGGTCTAGACTGAGGAGCGGGCGGGGATTCACGAGGCGAGCGACATCGGCTCGCCCGAGGCCACCGGCGCGCATGCACATGAAGAAGAACGAACAGGCCCCGCCGCCGGCCCAACAAGCGGCGATCAAGCGTATCGTCGAGCATCTGGGCGAGCCGGTGGGGCTGCAGCTTCGCGGGCGCGGCCTCCCGCGTGTCGAGCAGGGAATCAGCGAACGGCGGCGGGCGCTGGGTCTGACCACGCCGGCACCGTACCTGCCGAGACCGGCCGACGACCCCGAGCTCGACGCGCTGGTCCATTACGCGGTCGTCGGCGCGACCTCTTTTTCCCGTGACCCCGGGCAGATCCGTCTGATCCGCCACCTGCTGCTGCCACAACGCATCGACGCACGCCGCGACGAGGGCCGTCTGCGTCTGTGGAGCGCCGGCCGTGCCACCGGCCAGGAGGCATGGACGCTGGCCATGCTGCTGCTCGATGCGCTGCCGGACCACCGGCACTGGGATCTGCAGGTCCTCGGCACCGACATCGACGACACCGCGTCGGCCCTCGCCCGCGAGGGGACCTACGGTGGCTGGGCGGCGCGGGGTCTGTCTGAAGACCTGCGCTCGCGTTATTTCGTAGCCGCCGGCAGCGCCTGGCGCAACGGGGCGCGCCCGCGGCCGCTGGTCCGGTTCGAGCGCGACAACCTCGCCTCGGGCGCGCCCGCGCCCGCCCCGTCGGCCGACCTCGCGACCTGCCGCAACGTGTTGATCAATTTTCGCCGCGAGGTGGTCCCTGCCCTCGTAGACCGCATCGGCGCCGCGATGCGCCCGGATGGCTGGTTGGTGACCGACCACGGCGCGCTGCTCGACGTCGCCATCGATGGCTTTCCGATCAGCCGGTTCCCGGAGGGAATGGCCTACCGGCGCGGCGAGACCAAACGCGGGGTTCCGACAACGCATCCTCCCGGGCCGAGCCGGACAGTATCGCCGCGGGCCGGCCAGGTCAGGCCCCCCGCCCTCGCGGCGGCCAACCGGGCGCCGTCGGCGCGACCCGCGCTCATACCGCCGAGCCTGGCGCCCGTGGTCGTCCCGGTACCGCCCCCCGCGCCTGCCAGGAGCCCCGGACCGCCGTTGTCCGAGGTGCTCGAGCCGGCCGAGCGACGCGCCGCCAGCGGCGATTACGCGGGCGCCGGCTCGCTCGCGCGCCAGGCCATGGCCGCGGCACCGTGGCCCCCCCGGTCCGTGTACCTGCTCGCGCAACTGGCGGATCTCAGCGGGGACCCGACCGAGGCGTTGCGCCAACCGGCCCATGTGCTGTATCTGGCGCCCGACTGCATCCCGGGCTTCCTCGACGCCGTCGCCCACCTCGAGCGGCTGGACGACGACGCGAGCGTGCTCGCCCCCTACGACGGCGTCACCGTGGGGATGCTCAAGGCGTATCTGGATGGGCGACCGGCCGCGCCCCCGCGACCCGATGACCCGACAACACCCGACCTCCCGGCCAAGTCGTCGCACCCGCGGTACGAGATCGCACCATGAACGACATCGTGACCGGCATCGACCAGGCCTCCAGCGGCATCGGACAGGACCAGTCCGAGCGTTTTCTGGTGTTTTCGCTGTCCGGGGCACGCTATGCCCTTCCCGCCGGGGGCGTGCGCGAGAGCCTCTGGCTACCGCGTCTGACCGCGCTGGAAGAGACCGCGCCCTGGGTGCTCGGGGCCTTCGACCTGCGCGGCGAGTTGGTTCCACTGGTCAGCCTGGAGGTCTGCCTCGGGCATCCGTCGCCCGCCGCGGCACCGAGCGACCTCGCCATTGTCGCCGAGGCCGGAGGTCAGCCGCTGGCCATCCACGCGCGCGCGGTGAACAGCCTGTCGCGTCCGACGCGGGTGCTGCCGATCCCGGACGACGCGCGCCATCCCGCCCACCATCTGCTCGATCGCGAGATCACGCTCGATGACGGCATTGCCCGGGTGATCGAGCCGCATCGCGTGCGCCTGCGCGCCATCAACGCGCAAGAGGTCGCCGACCTGCCCGACGCCCGGCTTGCCGCATTCGAGCGCGATCTCGATGCCGTGCAGTTGCAGCGTCTGGCGGACCGGGCGACCCGCTACAGCGCTCTGAGCAGCGCCGACCCGTCACGGCAGCGCCACCCCTACGTGTACCTGCGCATCGGCGGCGAGCCGCTGGCGATACCCGCTGCCGAGTGCATCGAGCTCGCCCGTATCGGCGCGCTGGTCCCGGTACCCTGCACGCCGCCGCGCATCCTCTGGTTCACCGCATTGCGCGGCGAGGTGCTGACGCTGGTCGACGTGCGCGGCGCGCTCGGCCTGGAGACGCACGGCATCTGGGAGCCACGACAGATGGTCGTGGTGCGCTTCGGCGGGCAGCCCACCGGCATCGCCGTCGACGATGCCGGTCGGCTCACCCGCGGCGTACCGGAACCGGTCGAGGCCCTGCCGGTCGCGCTGCGCCGCGCCAACGCGCGATGGCTCAAAGGCGGCATCCGCATCGACGGCCAGCTGGTGCCGGTGGTCTCCCCCGGCGCCATGTTAGAATTCGGCGGTCTATTGGTTGGGGCATCCACCGCCGTGCGCGGGCGGGAAAACGAGAACGACGCCGATCTTGTGCACCCATGGCCTGGAGGGGAGACGCCTTGAATCGGCGTCTTCCCTCGGCCAGCGCCCGGGACGCCGTATCACCCCCGCGACCTTGGAGCAGATCCGATGAAGACGAGCGGCCCGCGGGGTTGGCGCTCCATGCTCGCGGCGCTCGCGTTCGCGGCTACCCTACTGTCCAGCGCGCTGGCAGGAGATCCGATAGCCGTTGGCGTCAGTGCCCAGTTCTCCGCCCAGCCCTCCAGCGCGCTGCTGCAGATCGCCCTCGAACGGGGCCTCCTGGGCGAGGAGGGGCTGGACCCGATCGTCACCCGCTATGCGAGCGGCAAGCTGACACTGCTCGACGGGCTGTTTGCCGGCAAGGAGGATGGCGTCAGCTCCGCTGGCACGCCGGTCGTGGTCCAGAGCTTCAACCGAAACGACTTTGCGATCATCGCCGCCAGCTTCAACGCCGATGACATCAACGGGCTGGTCGCCCGCCGCGATCGCGGCATCGCGGCGCCGGCCGATCTGGCCGGCAAGACGATCGCGACCCAACGCGCCTCGGCGGTGCATTACTTCCTCTACCTGTTCCCGCTCAAGCGCCGGATCCCGGAAGACTCGGTCAGGTTCGTCTTCCTGCAGCCCGATGAGCCCGTCCCGACACTGGCCGCCGGCGAGGTCGACACCTTCTCGATGCGCGCGCCCTACATCGGTCAGGCGCGTGACCTGCTTGGCGACGACGCGGTGGTCTTCAACGAGCCTGGCCTGTTCCCGCAGTTCGAGGTGACGCTGGTCTCCAGGGAGTACCTGAAGGCCCACCCGGAGGCCATCGCCGCGCTGCTGCGCGCGCTCCAGCGGGCGGAGCAACTCGCCGCCGACGATCCGCAGCAGGCCGCCTCCCGGCTCGCCCATGCCATCGGGTCGGATCCGACGGAGGTCGCCGACCTGCCGCGCGGAAGCCGGCTGGCCGTGAGCCTGGACCAGTCCATGCTGCTGGCGATGGAGCACCAGGCGCGCCGGACCATCGACGCCGGGCTGACGGACCAGCAACGCATGCCCAATCTGCTGGAGCGCATCGACTTCGGGCCGCTCGGGGCACTCGACCCTCGGGCGCTCACCATCCTGCATTGAC
>JAXGTD010000074.1:0-20462 GCA_040775095.1 Chromatiaceae bacterium
CCCGCCGAGTCTGCCACGAGATCCAGCCATTCTCCGCTGCGATTCACGTACGGCTGAATGAGCTCGATGAGTCCACCGTAGGCCACGAAGAGCAAACCGATCGAAATCCAGCGATCTGGCCTTCGCAAGGCGGAAGGAAACATCAGGACCGCGTACGCGATCAGATGGTGGGACTTGTCATTTCCGGGTAACGACGGGAGACCTTCCCGCGGCCACAGAGATACGAGTGCAATGAGCCCAAGAGTGGCCAGCGTGAAACAGATCCAGTTCAATCTGATGAATGTCAGCAGGTGAGCCATCTGGCTCGTGTTCCTCTCCATGCCCGGCTGGTGAAGAAATATGGGCAGATCGACGCAGGGCCCTGGGCTCCCCGTCTTCGTACGGGTTGATGATTACCCCAAGGCCGGGGTCTCCAGCGTCTGATTATGCGGCCTGTCTGCCGGCCGCGGTATGCTCACGAGTATCGGTCTCGAAGGTGGTCAGCAGCGGGAGCCGCGCCCGTGACGCGGTGTGGGGATCCCGACGAGGCGCGAGCGGCAACGACAACGGACGAATGCGACCGCGCGGCGACGCAAGACCCGTCAACGCGTCCCCGGACCGCATGAGTCCCTCGGGCGACCAGAATCGCGCGGCCCTGAACGGCGGAAGCTCTCGCGTCGGCGCGGGTCACCGTGTCGATGACGGCCGAGGGCGCGGACATGCCAGCGGCCCGGGGACATTGGGGCCACCGGCAGCGTCCGATCGGCCATCGGAAGAAGCCCTTCGCGAAGGACTACCCTACCCCCTCCGTCCGTGGCGCATCACGCGTAGGCCGGGGCAAATGCCTTCCCCGGGTCCGCCACCGGGCCATCCTCGCCCCAGTATGGGGAGAGCTTGCGCAGCCGGGCGACGATGTCCGGCACCGCGGCGATCACCCGGTCCATCTCGTCGAGGGTATTGTAGCGCGAGAGTGTAAAGCGGGTGGTGCCGTGGGCCGCGGTGAAGGGGATACCCATGGCACGCATAACGTGACTGGGCTCGAGGGATCCCGAGGTGCAGGCCGAGCCGGATGAGGCGGCAATACCAAGCTTGTTGAGCAACAGCAGGATGGCCTCGCCCTCGATGTACTCGAAGGCGATGTTGCAGGTATTGGGCAGGCGGTTGTTCGGGTCACCGGTGACGAAACAGTTGGGGACCGCCGCGAGGATGCCCTGTTCCAGGCGGTCGCGCATGGCCTTCACAAAGGTCTTTTCGTACTCCAAGTGCTCCTGGGCCAACTGGCAGGCAACACCCAGTCCCACGATGGAGGCCGCGTTCTCGGTGCCGGCGCGGCGCCCGCGTTCCTGATGGCCGCCGCGCAGCAATGGCCGGAAGCGGGTCCCACGGCGCAGGTAGAGCACACCGATGCCCTTGGGCGCGTGGAGCTTGTGCCCCGAGAGCGAGAGCATATCGATGGACGTGCCCTTCAGATCCATCGGGACCTTGCCCACCGCCTGGACCGCATCGGTGTGGAACATGACCCCGGCGGAGTGCGCCAACTCGGCCATCTCCTCCACCGGAAACAGGGTGCCAGACTCGTTATTGGCCCACATGACCGAGACGATGGCCACTCGATCCGAGAGCAGGTCCATATACTCGCGCATGTTGAGCCGGCCTTTTCCATCGACCTTCAGATAGTGGACCTTGTAGCCCTCCTTCTCGAGGTGCTCGCACAGCGCCAGCACCGCCGGGTGCTCGACCACGGTGGTGATGATCTCCTTGCGCTCCGGCTGCGCCCGCAGCGCCGACAGGATGGCGGTGCTATCGGACTCGGTGCCGCAGGAGGTAAAGACGATCTCGGAGTCCAGCTCCGCCCCCAGCAGGGCCTGGACCTGACCCCGGGCGATCTTGATGGCGCGCCCCACCCGGTCGCCGAACTGATGCATGGACGAGGGATTGCCAAACTGTTCGGTGAAGAAGGGCAGCATGGCCTCCAGCACCTCGGGGGCAACCATGGTGGTGGCGTTGTTGTCCAGATAGATGCCCTGGCTGGCTGAATTCATCATGGATCTCACCTCAGGCTGTCGGGGCAAGGTCCGCACAGCGGACCCTACGAAGTCAGGCGCTCTGGGACAGGGCGGTGGCCGGCAGGACACGGACGAACTCGCCGAGATCCTCGACGATGCGTTGCTGCACACCCTCCAGCGTCGTCGAGGCCATCTGGCAACCCGCGCAGGCCCCCTTCATGTTGACATAGACGTTCTTGCCGTCGATCTCGACGAGCTCGACATCGCCATGGTCGCGTTGCAGGTTCGGGCGGATCGCCTCGATGGCCTGCTCGATGCGACGAATGCGCTCCAGGGTTCCGAGCTTCTTCGGCTTGGGGGCCGCGCCCAGGGGCGGGGCCGTCGGGTCGAAGGTCTCCCCGCGCTCGGCCAGGACGCGCACCAGGACCTCTTCGATCCCCTCGTGGCAGGCCGAGCAGCCGCCGCCGGCCTTGGTGTAGTTGGTCACGTCCTCGACAGTACGCAGACCGCTGGTGCGAATCGTCTCCTCGATGAGCACCGTGTCGACCGCGAAGCACTTGCAGACCAACGCGCCCTCCTCGTGGTCATCCGTCCAGACCTCGCCGCGGTAGTTGGCCACCGCCGCCTGGAGGGCCTCGCGCCCCATCACGGAGCAGTGCATCTTCTCCGGCGGGAGGCCGTCGAGGTAGTCGGCGATATCCTGGTTGCTGACCTTGAGCGCGTCGTCCAGGCGCATGCCCTTGATGATCTCCGTCAAGGCCGAGCTCGAAGCAATGGCGGAGCCACAGCCGAAGGTCTGGAAACCGGCCTCAAGGATGGTCTCGCTCTCCGGGTCGACCTTCAGGCTCAGACGCAGCGCATCGCCGCAGGAGAGCGAGCCCACGTCGCCGATCGCGTTCGCGTCGGCCACCGCCCCGGCGTTGCGCGGGGCAAAGAAGTGCTCTTTGACCTTTTCCGAGTAATCCCACATGACGATTCGCCTCTAGGTTCGTGCTGCCGGGGGCGCGAGACCAGGTTGATTCCGGTCGCGCCAAGCGAGAGAAAATGGAGGAAGGCGGGAACCGCGCCGGTCGCCTTCCGCGGGGCCGAGCAGCCCAGGGATGGCCCATCTGGGCGCATCCTCAGGCCGAGAATGACTTGCCGCAGCCACAGCTGGCCACCGCGTTGGGGTTGCTGAGCTTGAACCCGCTGCCATCCATGCCCTCCTGGAAATCCACCTCGACCCCATTGAGGAAGGGGGCGCTGTCGGGGTCGACAAAGACCTGAAAAGACCCGCACTCGACGATCAGATCGTTCGTGTTGGCGGCCTCCTCCAGGGCAATGGCATATTGCATCCCCGAACATCCGCCGCCGGTCACGGAGATCCGCAGACCGGCGACGGGCTCGTCTGCCCCCTTGATGAAGCGGCCAACGGCCTTCTTGGCGTTCTCGGTCAGGATCAACATGGACAGGTTCTCCGTTGGGGTGGAATGGCTTGAGTCTTGCTTCGATTCTGGTACAGGGAAAAGCAAGCCCTGTGCCATCGCAAATGGTTCTCACAATTTATTGTTTTTGCTTGCCTTTCATCGCGATCCAGCGGAACCCTTGTCGCATCGCCGACAGTCGGCCGGCCGGGTTTGCAGGTACAAAGGCGACAAAACGACCAACCTCAGCGGAGTCATCATGGATCTCAGCCAACTCGGTCCCGGAGACGTCGTCTATGCCGCAACGGCCATCCACAACGACGGCGGCATTCCAGACCTGGAGGAAGGGGCACTCCTGGCCGAAGCGGGCACCCGCGGGGTCATCGTCAACATCGGACATCTGGAAGAGGATCCACGTCAGGCCATCTACCTCGTGCGCTTCGAGGGTGACGAGCTGGTGCTGGGCCCCCCGACCGGTTGCCTGCCCGAGGAGCTGCGGACGGAGGGACAGGCGCCAGCGGCCGGGACCTGACCCCGGGATCGGCCTCCAGCCGCCTACCGGAGTCCCGCCTTTACCTGGAATCCGGGATCTGGATCGTGGCCCTTCCCCCTCGCGCAGTGGGCAGGCGGACGAGCAGGAGATCGTAAAGCCCCCAACGAGCGTCGGATCTCAGAGCCATGGTCAGGCCAACATGGACATGAGCCGGGGCTCGGCGCGGATGTCGTCGCCGCGGCCCCAGGCGTTGACCGCCTCCACGAACCAGCCGGGACGCCCGGGGTGGTTACGCACCACGTCGTGCTCGACGAAGAAGCTGCCATCGGCATGGAACACCAGGTTGCCAATCTTCTGGCCCTCCAGGTCACGCCACTCGCCCAGCAGGCTATACTCGCCCGACACGGTGTCCCGCTCCAGCCGATAGCTGGCGTCCAGCGGGCCGCTGATTCGCACCTCGCCGGGGGCGAAGCCGAGTCGGTCGACCTGTGCCTGGAGTGCGTGACACAGGGCCTGGGCCAGGGGAGCGACCTCGCTCAGACGGGCCTGGAGCTGCTCGCTCACCATGACTCCGCGGAGGCCTGCAAGTCCGCCACGGGCTCGCCCCCGACCAGGTGCTGGTCGAAGATTCGCGCCACATCATCCTTCTGCAGCCTGGCGTACATCACCGCGTCGGGATAGACCAGCACGCTGGGGCCCTCGCTGCAGGGACCCATGCAGCCGGTTGATGTAACCTGGACCTTGTTGAATAGATTGCGCTGCTGAAGCTGCCAAAGAAACTCCTCGTAAACCAGGCCGCAACCGACCTGGGCACAAGAGCCGCGGGGGTGCCCCGGCGGACGCTGCTGAGTGCAGACAAAGACGTGTTTGACTGGCCTTGGCATGTTTGCTCGGGCTCCGGGATCCAAGATTTGACGCTCAGGCGGCGACCGGCAGAGGCTCGTGACTCAGGCAGTTCTTCGGACAGACCCGGGAGCACGCCTCGCAGCCAATACAATCCAAACTGTTCTTCAGGCTCATCACCATGCTGGTGTCGTCCGAGAATCCGTCGTCATCGTCCTCGTCGTCGTCATCGAGATCATCATCGAGGTCCGGGTCCTCGCGATCGACAAGCTCGAACACATCGCGCGGGCAGACCTTGTAGCAACGGCCGCAGCCGATGCAGGTGGCCTGGTGCAGCGCCGTGATGAAGGCCGGGGTCCAGGCCTCCCCGCCTCTGGTCAATCCGGTTATCACGCTCATATTTCTCTCCGTCACTGTTGGCGGGGTTGGTCGTGGATTGCTGGCCGCTGGGGCGTTCCCCTAGACCGCGGCCGCCTTGAGCTTGGCCTCGGCGTCGGCCCAGTCGCGGCAGGCGTCATAGGTGGCCTGAGCCATGGCGGGCAGGTCTTCGAAACCCGCCGGCAGGCGGTCCTCGATCAGATCGTGCAGCTCACCGGCCCGCTCGGTGGCAATGCGCTTGGCCTTCCTGGCGGCCTTTTCCAGTGTCTTGATCTCGTCTTCGGTCATCTTGCTCAGATCTCGTTCTGGTGCAGATCGCGGAGGCCGCGACACGACGCGGCCCCGTGGGGGATCGTGCGCGACTCACATGCCGGCGACCTTCGGCCACTGGCCGACCATCTCCAGGGCCACGGAAAGGACCTTGTCGGCCTCGTCCTTCATCTTCGACAGGGTCGGAAAACCAAAGCGGTGAACATCGCGCAGCGTCCGATCCATCACGACCAGCTTGCCGACGGTGATCAGGGCCCGGCCGAAGCCCTCGTGAGTCAGGTTGATAGTGGGCACCGCCATCAGGCCACACTCCTTCTCGATCAGCGCGGCGATGGCGTTGTAGAAGGCCTTGACCCGGGCCATGACGATCTCGTCCGGGTCTCCGATGACGGGAATCTCGCGCTTGCGCTCCTTGGTCAGGACGAAGGGATCGAGGATGCGCTCCGCGGGCCACTCGTCGTAGGTGCCATAGGAGTCGATGGCTCGCATCTGGCGCACCATCTCGATGGCGAAATCCGTCTTCAGGAGATCGTCGGCCGCGCTTACGGCGGCGGCAGCGGCTTCGGTCATGATCAATTCCCTCTCTCTCGCTGTTGAAAATCGAAGGCTACACGCGGGCCTACCGGCTGCCGGCGGACCAACACCGGTGCATCGCCGCTGCCTCCGGCGGCGCCTCCGGTGAGAAGCCGTGTCAGGCCGAACCCCAGGACCAGGCCAAACAGGCCGATCAGGGCGCTCACCAGGTCGCCGAGCTCCGCGGCACCGGCGGCCACGGAGGCCAGCACCAGGAGCGCGGGCGGCAACAGGTACGCCAGGGCCGCCGCCCGCGTGAGGGTGCCGGCGGGGATGCCCACCACCACCCCGTCTCCGACCCCGAGCCCGAGGTGGTCGGTCACCTCGATGCGCGTTGCCGCGCCGCGGTGACCGGCCAGGGTCCCGAGAATCGGGGTAGCGCAGGCATTGGCGTGGGCGCAGCCCCCGCAGGCGCCCTTGCGGCTGGTCTCCAGCCAGGCCAGGCCGGGCGCCACAGCAACCACCCTGGCCTGCTGCTCGACCAGACTGACCGGGGCTTCCATCCGTGCGTTCGGCGCCGTCACTCGCCCCACCCCTCTGCCTCCATCGCATCGAAACGGCGACCGTCCTTGGGCTGCTGGCCCTCGATGGCGCGGGCCAGCCAGGCACTGGGCCCGGCGCGCAGCTCCGCCTGTAGGGTGGCGAGCAAACCGTTCACCGGGGCACCCGGGCTGACCTTGACGGGTTGGATGCCCTGGGCGAGCAGCTGATTGATCGCCGAGGCCCCGACCGCCTGACAGTAGATGGCAACACAGCCGCTCAGCGCGGCGATCTTGGCCGCCAGTTTGTCCTCGTTCCCGTCCATCGCGAGGCTGCCGAACTGGGTCGCCTCCACCAGGCTGGCCTGCTCCAGGTCCACCGCATAGATGGCGAAGGACTCGGCAGCGCCGAAGTGTTGGTCCACATGCCGCAAATCGCTGGTGGCGAAGGCCACCCGCACCGCTGTATCTGCTTGCATCGCTGCTGCCCCTTGCGTCAGGACCCTGAGTCGTCGTTCGATGGTCATCGGATGTTCCTCTGCCGCGCCCCGGTCTCGGTCCCTGCCGAGACCTTAGTGGGCGACCGTCCGAGTATGTGCGGCGGCCCATTCCGCCGGCCGCGGTAATAGCCGGGATCGATACGGATGAATCTCTCCCTTCTCCAGGCCCATCACGATATTGGCCAGGTCAAAGAGCGTTGCCCGGCTGCCCTGGTAGCCGATCCAGGTGCGCTGGTAACCGCCGATCAGGTCGTACTGGGGAAATCCGGCCCGCAACAGAGGGATTCCCAGCCTCTGCGCCGTGTGCGCCGCGTGGGAGTTACCGATCAGAACCTCTGCCTCGCCCTGGCGCGCGAGCCCTTCAAGATCCTCGAGGTCGCCAATCTTGACCTCCGTGGCCGCCACCAGCCGCAGTCCTGGCGCATTGGCCGGCGTCACCGCCGCCACGGTCTGCGCCCCGATGCTGGCGAGCATCTGGCTGAAGCCCACCAGCAGGTCCGCGTCGGCGGCGATGGCGAAACGCGCCATACCCAACGAGAAATGGCAATCGAGCATGGCGTCCTGGAACTGGGCTCGCTGGCGCTCCAGCCGATCGGGGACCGGGCGCCCGGCGATCCCGGCCAGAGACGCCACCAGCGCGTCCACGGCATCCAGGCCCATCAGGTGCGCGAAGCGGTGGTCCGGCACGCCGGTTCTCTCGGTCAGCACGTTCGCCGGAGCCGACATGGACTCGCCCACCACCAGGGTGGCGCAGGCATCGCCAAGGCTGGCGAGCTCGCCCACCGGGGTGCCGCCGATGGTCAGGGGGCTGAAGTCCTGCTCCGTCAGATGGCCGCTCAGGGAGTCGGACAGATCGGGCACGACCACGGGGCGCAGCCCAAACGACTCGACGATCTCCTTGAGGTGCTCGATGTCCCCCGGGGTCAGGGCCGAGCCAACCAGCACGTTGACCTGGCGGGGACGCCGTCCGGGACGCGTGCCGGCCTGCGCCGCGGTGGGCACCAGCTCCTCGATCAGGGCCTGGGTAGCGGCGCCAAAGCCCGACTCCAGGCAACCGCTGAAGTCCGGGGTGGAGACCGCCACCACGGGTGTCGAATCGAATTGGGGATACTTGGCCCGGAACTCGCGCACCGCCAGGCGGATGTCCGCGCCCTGGGTCTCGGCCAGACCCGTGGTCGGCAGGCCAATCAGGTCCAGATCCGGCGCGTTCTTCTCACACAGGGTCTTGAGTCCCTCGGCCACGTTGTCGTTGGCACCCATGACCGAGCTGACCTGATCCATTGCCGTGCTCTGGAGCGGGATGGGCTCGCGAAAGTGCCGGACAAAAAAGACCTTGCCGAAGGCGCTACAGCCCTGGGAACCGTGCAGCATGGGCATGGCGCGTCTGAAGCCCAGGAAGGCAAGGGCGGCCCCGATGGTTGAGCTGACCTTGAGTGGGCTGACCGACAGCGCCTTGTTGCGTTTCACGATTTTAGGCATGGGAGACCCCCGCGGCAGCCGCCAGCTCGGGCACGGCAACGCCCGTCTCCGAATCGGGGTCGGACTTGGTGGAGCGCTCCAGGCTCGCCCACGGAGGTGGCCTGCGCACCGCCTCCCACACCGGACTCTCGATGGTCAGGCAGAGCTGCTTGGCCAGTTCCAGCATCCCGCTGTAGCCCTCGTAGCCGAAGTCACGTTCCTGATTGATATCCAGGAAGGGGATACGCGCCTTGAGCGCCGTGTACATGTTGCGTCCGCCGGCGATCAGGATGTCGACCCCCTGATCGCGCACGATCTTGATCAGCGCCCTGGGATTGCCGTCCTCGATCATCACGGCGTCCTGCCCCATCAGCTCCCGAATCCGCGCCTTGTCGTCCTCCGTGGACTTCTTCGTGCCGGTGGCGACAACCACCATGCCCAGATCCTGCAGTGCCGAGATGATGGACCAGGACTTGACCCCACCGGTGTAGAGGAGGACCTTGCGGCCCCGAAGACGCCTGCGCCAAGGCTCGAGCTGCTCGTGGATGGCCGCCTCTTCCCGCGCAATCAGGGCCTCGGTGCGGGTCGTCAGGTCGGGGTCGTCGATAAGCCGGGCAAAATCGCGCAATGCCTGGGAGACGTCCGCGACGCCGTAGAAGCTGCCCTCGAACCAGGGTGTGCCGAAGGCCTCCTGCAGCTTGCGGGCGACATTGATCATGGCCTTGGAGCAGACCATCATGTTGACCTCGGAGCGGTGCATGGTCTGCACCTCGCGGAAGCGCGCGTCGCCCGACAGGGTGCAGAGCACCCGCAGGCCCAGCTCATCGAGCAGCGGCAAGACGTGCCATAGCTCGCCGGCGATGTTGTACTCGCCCACCAGGGTCACGTCGTGGACCTTGAACCCATCCCTTTCGATACCTTCCGGCACCGGATCCGGCTCGCGGCTGCCGCAGACGTGCTTGATCATGCTGTCGCCGGCGATACGGTTGCCCAGGTTCTTGGTGCCGTAAAAGCCGGCCGCGTCGACTGGCACCACCGGGGTGCCCCAGCGCTCGGCCGCCTCCCTGCACACCGCGCCGACATCATCACCCACGAGCGCCGGGATGCAGGTGTTGTAGACGAACACTGCTGCCGGGCTGTAGGAATCGATGGCCTGCTTGATGGCGTGAAACAGCCGCTTCTCCCCACGTCCCATGACCACGTCCTGCTCGGTCAGGTCGGTGGTCATGCCGATCTTGTACAGCGTGGGGCCAGAGGAGCGAGTACCGCGGTTGTCCCAGGAACTGCCCGCGCAGGCAATGGATCCATGAACGATGTGCGCCACGTCGGCGATCGGCAGGAGCGCGATCTGGGCACCGTCGAAGGCACAGCCGCCAGCGGTGGCCCCCGGCTTGGGCTTGGCGCAGCCGGACTTCTCCTTCCGATTGTGCGCGCACGCCGGCTCGTCGAGCAGGGCCGCGATGTCTTTCTGTTTCATGGACACTCCAAGACCTGGGGGTTTGTCGTGACCGGATGCAGGGCCTATGCCAACTGCTATGAGCTTGATCCGACGAGGGAATCCGTCGATGCGACCCTGTCGGATCTCCGACAATTCCGGCTGGATGGAGGATCGGAGACATCGGCAGAGGATGGGCGGGGACCCCACCGCGGCCCGCCATCGGGGTCTTTAACGACGACAGGACGCATCGAGCGCTCCATTGCCGTGGGGTTGCGGCGACGGAAAATGCCGGTGCTCCCACACCGTGACCCGTCATGTTCCCGACAATCCGACCCGGTGCCCGGCCCCTGCGGTATCGCGGGCAGTGCAAGATCAGTCACTTATGCTTTTGGTCCGCGACTTGCTTGCCAGACGATGACCTCTCCCGTCAAACCCATCACGCGAGGCCAGAGAAAGCCTCCCCGCGGCAACAGGTGCATCATGGTGTCAGATCGTCTTCACGCGTTGGCCCAAGGGCTCCAGCAGGGCCGGCTTGTCCCTTACCTCGGTCCCGGCGCCCTGTCGGGGGTGACAGACCCCGGCACCGGCGAGCCCATACCGGCGGACAGCGACAGCCTGATCCTGGCCATGAATCAGGGCCGACCGATGTCCCAACGACTGATGTGGGAGTTCCCTCGGGCGGCGATGGACGTGGAGCTCAAGCGTGGCAGGGGGGCGGTAAGCCGCTTTCTCGATACGACCTACGGGACCCGATCCTGGACCCGGGCGGCCGTTCACGACTGGTTGGCGGCCCACCGGCCGCGTTACGCGGTCGACATCAACCGTGACACACAGCTGCAGGACTCGTACGCCCAAACACCCCACACCCTGGTGCGTGGCATCGCCCGGGTCGGTGGCACCGATTTCCGCTTCCGCATCCACGCCTATGACGGTGCGCGCTACCACGAAGTCGAACAGACCGAGGTGGACCCGACGCTGCCGATCCTTTTCAAGCCCATGGGAAGCCCCCGACCGGACGCGACCTATATCGCATCGGACGCGGACTATGTCGACTACATCACCGAGCTGATGGGTGGCTTTGCCATCCCGGACTTCATCAAGGAGTACCGGCGCGATCGCCAATACCTCTTGCTTGGGTTGCGGCTGACCCGCGACACGGAGCGAATGGTCCTGTCGGATATCATCTACTCGGCGGCATCCCCGGCCGGCTACGCGCTGATCCCGGAGCCAACCGAGAAGGAGCTGCGTTTCTGCCAGCTCAAGGGAATCAAGGTCATCGCCGCCGACATCCCCGCGCTTCTCCACGCGGCGGGCTGGGTCACCCCGGCGACCGGGAAGACGGCCTCCGCGTAGCGCGCCGACCCGGGGTTCGGCCACCCCGGGGCCGATGCCGGGACTTGCCGGCTGGGGCATCTTGGGCCGAACGGTGGGGATCGATCTCGCGCCTGTTCAGGGATCGAAGCGGATCGGCGATTGCCTCTCCCGGTTGACCCGTAGGCTGAACAGATCCGCACGGGCATAGTGACCGGCGACGTCGAAGGTGCGACGGGCACTGGCGGCGCGTGCCGCATCCACCTCGGCATAGAGTATGTCCTGTTGCTGGTGCAGCGGGCCGGCCAGCTTTTCCCCGCCGGGGGCGATCACGACCGAGTCACCCGGATTGATCCAGTCCTCCTGCGGCGGATAGAGCCGGTCCCGTTCCGGGAAGTCGTCCGGAAGATCCCGGTTGCGCAGCGCAACCCCGGCGCCGATCACCCAGCACCCACCTTCACGGGCGATATGCTGCAGTGTGCCGATCCAGCCGTCGCCGCTGTCATAGGTAGGCGCGATGTGGATATCGATGCCCTGGGCGTAGAGGGCAAAGCGTGCCAGCGGCATGTAGTTCTCCCAGCACAGCAGCGCGCCGATCCGCCCCACCGGCGTGTCGACGGCGCGCAGCCCCGAGGCATCGCCGCACCCCCACAGGGTGCGCTCCGGGTTGGTGGGCATCAGCTTGCGGTGATGGTTGAGGACCTCGCCCTGGGGACCGATCACGACCAGGCTGTTGTACAGGGTGGAGCGGCCGATCGTGCCGTCGCGCTCGTTGATTCCGATGACCACCGTGACGCCCGCCTCGGCCGCCGCCTTGCGCACCTTGGCCAGGCCATCGCGAGTCAGGTCCACGGAATTGTCCAGCAGGCGCCGGTGGATGCGTTCGCAGAGATCCCAGTCACCGCCCGGCCGCAGCCGCCATACCCAGGCCGGATAGCCGGGAACGAATGTCTCGGGGAAAACGATCAGCTGCGCCCCCGCGGCAGCCGCCCCGCAGACGAGCCCGGCGGCGAGGTCGAGCGTGGCCTCGCGCTGGAGCACCCGCGGCGCATGCTGGATGATGGCAATCTTCGCCATGGTGGACCTCTGCTTTATTAGAAGCAGATCCAATGTCTTCCTGACACCGGATCTGCTCGCGAAGCGACGGCGCGGTTTGCGCTTCGCTCCATTTTCAGTCACTCGGGTGACTGAACATGCCGGGCCATCCATCGCCCGCACACGCGGCGCGATCAATCCGCCTCCCCGGCCTGATCCGGCCAAGATTTGGCGTCTGCTCTCGGCTCCCGAATGGGGTCGGATTACCGCGCGTTCTCGGAGCGCCTGCTCCGGTTTGCGCCGATCGGCCGGCGCTGGGGCCACAGACGGGGTGCGGCTGGGTGGTACCGACGCCTGTCCTCATCCCAACAAGCGAAGTTTAGGTCGCTGTCGCGATCTCGACAATATTGCTTCGGTACTGACTCCAACCATTGACGGATCAATCACTTAAAACCGAATCAGAGGTCGGCATACGCCTTGCTTTGTTGCACCCAGAGACGATGCAAACCCAGCGGGCGACCAGGCCCGCGACCTTCCGGAGGCAACGTGATGGAGTTGAAAGTCCTGGGCCAAAACGAGGCGGTGGAGGGCTGCGCGTCCAGCGGTTGCGGCGGCAGCTCGGATGCGCTGGCGCATGTGCCGGAGGCGATCCGCGCCAAGGTGCACAACCACCCCTGCTATTCGGAAGAGGCGCACCATCACTACGCCCGCATGCACGTGGCCGTGGCCCCGGCCTGCAACATCCAGTGCCACTATTGCAATCGCAAATACGACTGTGCCAACGAGTCCCGCCCCGGCGTGGTCTCCGAGCTGCTGACCCCGGACCAGGCGGTGAAGAAGGTCATGGCCGTCGCCGCCAATATCCCACAGATGACGGTGCTGGGCATCGCGGGCCCCGGCGACCCGCTGGCCAACCCGGAGCGTACCCTCGACACCTTCCGTCAACTCAGCGAGAAGGCCCCCGACATCAGGCTCTGCGTCTCGACCAACGGGCTCGCCCTGCCGGCCCAGGTGGATGAGCTCTGCAAGCACCACATCGACCACGTCACCATCACCATCAACTGCGTGGACCCGGATGTCGGCGCCAGGATCTACCCCTGGATCTTCTGGAACAACCGCCGGGTCAAGGGGCGCAAGGGCGCCGAGATCCTCATTGCGCAGCAGCAGAAGGGACTGGAGATGCTGGTGGCCCGGGGCGTCCTGGTGAAGGTCAACTCGGTGCTGATCCCCGGGGTCAACGACGAGCACCTGAAGGAGGTCAGCCGCGTGGTCAAGGCCAAGGGGGCCTTCCTGCACAACGTCATGCCGCTGATCGCCGAGGCCGAGCACGGTACCTTCTATGGGGTCATGGGCCAGCGCGGGCCGACCCACGGCGAGCTTCAGTCCCTGCAGGACGCCTGCGCCGGCGACATGGCGATGATGCGCCACTGCCGTCAGTGCCGCGCCGATGCGGTGGGCATGCTCGGCGAGGACCGCGGCGACGAATTCACCCTCGACAAGATCGATGACATGGAGATCGACTACGCCGCGGCCATGGAGCGCCGGCGCGAGGTGCACGCCGCCATCGAGGCCAACCGCGAGGCGCGGCGAAAGAACACGGGCGAGACCTTCGTCTCCGTCGCCAATCTCAAGGGCGCCAGCCTCAAGGGGCGTAAGAAGGAGACCCGCCCGGTCTTGATGGCCGTGGCCACCGCCGGCGGCGGGGTGATCAACCAGCACTTCGGCCACGCCCGGGAGTTCCTGATCTACGAGGCGAACAGCCAGGACGTGCGCTTCATCGGCCACCGCAAGGTGGACCTCTACTGCTCCGGCGGCGACACCTGCGGGGACGCGGAGACGGCCCTGGCCAAGACCATCCGGACCCTGGCCGGCTGCGAGGCGGTGCTGTGCTCGAAGATCGGCTACGAGCCCTGGGGCCTGCTGGAGGCGGCCGGCATCACGCCCAACGGCGAGCATGCCATGGAACCCATCGAGGAGGCGATCGCCGCGGTCTACCGCGAGATGGCCAACGACGGGCAGCTGGACCAGGCGGCCCCGACCACGATGCGCATGAGCGCCTGACGACGATGGGCACGCCGCGTTTTGCCCATCCTACCGCCCTTTCCGAGAGATGCAGGGTGGGCAAAGGGCGTTAGCCCCTGCCCACCAACGGCATCTCCCGCGTCGACCAAGAGGATCACATTGATGGCATTCCAGATCATCGAAGGCTGCGTCAACTGTTGGGCCTGCGAGCGCCTGTGCCCCAGCCAGGCCATCTACGAGGCCAAGCCCCATTTCCTCATCGACGCAAAAAAGTGCAGCGAGTGCGAGGGCGACCACGCCGAGCCCCAGTGCGCCAGTATCTGCCCCATTGAAGGGGCCATTCTCAACGCCTTTGGTGTCCCGGTGAATCCCCCCGGATCACTGACCGGCATCCCGCCGGCCAGGATCGCCGCGGCCATGACAGAGATCCAGGCGCGCTGACGGGGCCCGCGTTATGCCGCTCACCGATCCACTGCTGTTCGGCCCCGTGCCGGTCCAACCGCAAGACCACCTGTCGAAAAGCACGCGCCGGCGGGTCCGGGTCTGGTGCGAACAACGGCGTCTGGACCGGCACCGCGACCTACCGCGCCCGGCCAGCTGCCGGCGGGTTCCGTCGCGGGTCTGGCGTCGGCGTTCGGCCCTACTCTGCTTGCGCCGCGGCGCCCCGGGAGCGGCCCTGTGAGCGGATCCGCAACAGCAGTGGCCAGCTACGAGACGCCGCTGGACGTCTCGGCCCACCGCCGTGCGGTGGAGGTCGCTCCCGGGCTGCATTGGATCGGGGCCCTGGACCCGACGCTGCGAACCTTCGACATTATCCTCAAGACGGCTAACGGCACCACATACAACGCCTATCTGGTGCGGGGTGACGAGGGCGTGGCCATCGTCGACACCGTCAAGGCCGAATTCGCCGACGAGTTCTTCGCCCGCCTGGAGTCGGTGGCCAGCTACGACGAGATCCGCGTGGTGGTGCTCAATCACCTGGAGCCAGACCACAGCGGTGCCCTGCCGGAGCTGCTGCGCCGCGCCCCCCAGGCCGAGCTGTACATCTCCACCCGCGCGACCTCCATGCTCAAGGCCCTGCTCAAGCCCGCCGATGGCGCCCTGGAGTACACCACCGTGGGTACCGGCGACGAGGTCAGCCTCGGCGCGCGCACCCTGCGTTTCCTGCACACCCCCTTCCTGCACTGGCCGGACACCCAGTGCACCTATCTGGTGGAAGAGCAGGTCCTGTTCTCGGGCGACATCTTCGGTTGTCACTACTGCGACAACCGCCTGTTCAACGATCGGGCCGGAGACTTCCGCTTCTCCTTCGACTATTACTACGCCCACATCATGCGGCCCTTCAAGCAGCATGTGCTCGAGGCGCTGCAACTCATCGAGCCCCTGCCGCTGAAGATCATCGCGCCCACCCACGGGCCGATCCTGCGCGAGCGTCCGCGCCGCTATGTCACCCACTACCGGGAACTGTCCACCTCGAGCCTGACCGCCCGGTTCGGCGACGAGGAGAAGTCCCTGGCCATCTTCTACATGTCTTCGTACGGCAACACGGCACGCATGGCCGATGCGGTACGTGCTGGCGCCGACTCCGTGGGCGGCGTGCGCGTCTCCCTCTACGACCTCGAGGGTGTTGAGACAGACCCCTTCGTTGACCTGATCGAGGAGGCGGACGGATTGGCCTTCGGCTCCCCCACCATCAATGGGGATGCGGTCAAGCCGGT
Organism: Chromatiaceae bacterium; assembly: GCA_040775095.1. Classification (GTDB taxonomy): domain Bacteria; phylum Pseudomonadota; class Gammaproteobacteria; order Chromatiales; family Chromatiaceae; genus JAXGTD01. The sequence continues at coordinate 15,907 of JAXGTD010000074.1, forward strand.
CTGGGACCTGCTCTCCTCGCTCGCCGTCGTCAATCTCAAGGGGAAGGTCGGCGGCGCCTTCGGCTCCTATGGCTGGAGCGGCGAGGCGGTACGCATGATCGAAGACCGTATGCGCGGGCTGAAGATGCGCGTCCCCGTCGCGGGGCTGCGAGTGAAGCTGATCCCCACCGACGAGGAGCTGGCGCAGTGCCGCACCTTCGGCCGCGAGATCGCCGAGGCCCTGGTGGGTCGGCAGGAGGCGCGGGTCATCGACCTAACCGAGCTGGCGTAGCCGCGCTCCGGACGGCGCGGGCACCTCCCGCCCAGCCCTCCAGACAACCGCACGCAAACAACCAGAACGCAATGCAGGACGCCAACCAAGGGGACAGAGGACTTCTTCCACACAACCATGCGGAGATCGCAGCATGCCCAAGGCAAAAATCACCTTTGAAGACATCCACCAGACCGTCAATGTCCCGGCCGGGACGCGCGTTATCGAGGTCTCCGAGAAGATCGGGGCAACCATCATCTACGGTTGCCGCGAGGGCGACTGCGGTACCTGCATGATGCACGTCGTCGAGGGATGGAACAATCTCACCGAACCCTCGGTTCTCGAGGAGAAGGTGCTGCGGGAGAACATGGCCAGCCGCCATGACCGTCTCGCCTGTCAGGCCCAGATCCTGGGTGACTGCAGCGTCAAACCCGCCTGATGTGTTGACCAGGGAGCCCCATGGCCGGCTCAACCCGCGGAAGTCGAACGGGCAATCGGCGCCTTCCACCCGTGTCGGCCGGCCGCCGCACCTGAAACAGCCTGGCCCTCGCGCCCAGGGGCGATCGCCAAGCCATTGCCGATTGCGCAAGACCAACCCAATCCCTTCGGAGACTATCGATGGCACTCGTGACCTTTTCCAGCCCGGAATACAAGGACAAGACAATCTATGCCGTGGCCGGCAGCCATACGGAGACGGTGCTCAAGATCGCCAAGGAGCACAAGATTCCCGTTCACCATGACTGCCAGGACGGCGAATGCGGCAACTGCGTCGTGCGCGTCTCCAGCGTGGACGACAAGAACCAACGCATGGGGGGCCCGTTGACGGAGAAGGAAAAGACCGTCCTGCGCGAACTAGGCAAGATTACCCGCGAGGAGATCGACCAGATGGCGGTGGACGACCTGCCCAGCCAATGGCGTCTGGCCTGCCAGATGATCGTTCGCGACGAGGACATCCTGGTGGAGTATTGAACGCGATTCCAGAAACGGTGGTTCGACCTGCCATTGGGGCCGTCGCACCATTCTCTATGATGTGAGGTTGCACAAGTGGACGTTCTATCCGACATTCCAACGCCTACATCTCGCACGAGGCGCTCAACCACCGTTCCTGGGGTCTTGGCAGCCGCCCGCGCCGACGCGGACCCACCACGGGTTCTCTACCAACGGCTGATGGCACACGCCACTGGGGCGGGCAATGCCGCCGCGTTCGCCGCAATGATCGCGGCCCACTGTGACGGGACCGGTGCCCTGCCCGGCTGGCTCGGGCTCCAGGATGCGGCCTTTGCCTGCCTGCTGCGCCACCTCTTCCCCGGAGCCCGAGATGAGCCGCTGCCGGGGATCGATGCCGCGGGACCGGAGGCGGCCTTCGACGACCGATCGGACGAACGCGAGGAACTGGTTCAGCTCATGCTCATGCATCGGGCGGGAGAGGATCCATCGGAGGTCTGGATGGCCCATGTGGTGGCCGCCGGATGCATGGCGGCCGACCACCTCTGGCAAGATCTGGGGCTCCCGGCCCGGGGCGAGCTCACGGACCTCATGCGGCGCAACTTTCCGGCTCTGGCCGCGCGCAACGTCAACGACATGAAGTGGAAACGCTTCCTCTACAAGCAATTGTGTGAGACCCAGGGCATCTACACCTGCCGCGCCCCGTCCTGCCAACTGTGCACCGACTATCATGCTTGTTTTGGACCCGAGGATTGACCGGCCCTCTGCCGATGCCCAGGCTATTGGGCTTACGAGCCGCGCCCTGGGCGCCTATCTGGGCCTGGCCGTGGGCGATGCGTTGGGGGCGACCGTCGAGCTCATGACCCCGGCAGAGATCCGAGAGTCCCACGGGGTGCACCGCAATCTCACGGGTGGTGGCTGGCTCAGGCTACGCCGGGGTCAAGTCACAGACGACACCGAGATGAGTCTCGCCCTGGGACGGACCATCCTGGCTCGCGGGCAGGTCGAGGCACTGGCGGTCGCCGAGGCCTTCAGTACGTGGATGGGCACCAAGCCAGTGGACATTGGTCACACCGTGCGCCGCGGCATCGCGCGCTACCGCCAGACCGGCGAGGCGCAGGTCCCGCCCCACGACTACGACGCCGGCAACGGCGCCTGCATGCGCTGCCTGCCGGTGGCCCTGTTCACCCTGGGGGGCACACCCGATGCCGTGGCCGCGGCGAACCAGGCCCAGGCCCACGTCACCCACCACAGCGCCCTGGCAGACGCCGGCACGCTCACGGTCATCCGCATGGTCCAGAGCGCACTTGCCGGCGGCGGCCTCAGCGATCTCCGGGATCTGGCCAACGGCCTGGCCACCGTCTGGCCCGAGTATCGCTACGAGGGCCGTCGCGGCGACAACCCGGGCGGCTATCTGCCGGAGACCCTTTGCGCTGTCTTCCAAACCCTGTTCTCAAACCACGGATTCGAGCAGGCCATGATCGCGGTGGTCAATCTCGGAGGCGATGCCGACACCAGCGGCGCCATCCTCGGCATGATCGCCGGGGCACTCTACGGCCGATCCGCCATCCCCAGACGCTGGCTCAAGCACCTCGACCCGGAAGCCGCGCGCCAATGCGCGCTTCAGGCCCAGGCGCTGATCGAACAATCGCCACACTGCCACGGCACCTCGCTCTAGGCTCCGTCAGGGGTCAGGCGCCAGGCGCTAGGCGCCGGATCAACCGCAGCAGCTCACTCCGGGCCTCACGGGTCTCTGCCCAACGCTCGATGTCCTTGGCGCGAACCCTCAACGCTAGACATCATCGTGGCTGCCGATGTCGAGCAGGACGATCTCCCGCTCAGTCACCTTCACGAGCAAGGTCAGCCGATAGGAGTACGTGAGGCTGACCGCCTGCACGCCAGCCAGGCTACCGGAAAGCTGATGAAGCTTGAGCCGTGGTTGGAAGGGATCCCGGCTGAGATCGTCCAAGGTATCCCGCAACGTGGGGCGTAGGTCGGGATGCTTGCGGAGGAGCTTCCGCGCGCGACGCTCGAAATGCTGGGTCGTGACCAGCGCGAAGCTCATGATTCGCCGTCGAGGGCCTGCATCAACGCATCGGCGCTCTCGTAGCGCTTCGTTCGACCGGCCTCCAGATCCGCCAGAGACGCGCGCAGCCGCTCTCTTGCCGCATCCTGGTAGGACTCTAACAGCTCCGCATAGGCCGCCTCGGTCAGCACGACATAGCTCGGACGGTTGTTCTTGATGACATGGACTGGTCCGTCGCGCAACAGCCCGTCGACGGCCGAGATTCCGCGACGTTTGATGTCCTGGGCAGGAATGCTGTTCATGCTTCCTCCGGTACCAAAACGAGCACCCAGTTGAGCACTGGATAAGGCGCCTGTCAACCTTGCTTCCACCGCCTCGTGCATCGACGCAGCGAGCCGATCCAAGCCGATCTCTACATAGGTACGCTTCCCCTGGACTTGGAGATCAACTGAGTGGACGACTCGCATGCGCTGCATGGGCGGAGCGAAACGGTGTCCGCACGGACCACCCGTCAGTCCGTCCGCCGTTGTCCACGGTCTGTTCGCAACCAGGAAGCCTTTCGCGGCATGGCTCCCGGACATCTCGCCCGCTCAGTTCGCTGCCAGCTCGCCTGGACGGCGCACCCGGCCCCCAGCGCGCCCCTCCCTGCAAACAGACAGCTGGCCGCGGCGCCAAGCGGAATTGTCCATGCCATAGAAGCCACGCGCCCCGCCTCCCCCTCCAACGACGATCCCTCAGACCAGCCTCTCCCATTTTCCTCCACTCTGAATCCTGAACACATCCTTTGTACCCAGGGAGATCAAACCATCCGCCGCGCCAAGAAGATGCAGGCAGGTCCCCGGAACGTCGTCTTCATCCGCGAAATTGTCGTCGTTGACCAAGACATCATCCTGCAGCCGGAGGATACGAAAATCAGTCGTGACATAGAGCGTGCCATCGAAATAGGCCACGTCACGCAGGTTCTCCTTTCGTTCGGTATCGACCAGGCTCCAGGCATCGCCCCGCCCACGCAGCAGCGTCCCTTCATGACCGACAGCGTACACCTGTCCATCGATCGCACAACACAGTGCCGTCAGGTTCACCGAGGTTGGACTGTCGATCTGTACCCAGGCGCCTTCACGCAGCCACCACAGCTCCCCTCCCCACCCGACCGCGTACATCTCCGTCCGCGCGAATCCGTCGATGTCCTCGAAGCCGGTGACGGCCGGATCGTTCGATCCTGGCCCTGGGCCAATGGCTGTCCATCGCCCCCGCTCCTCGCGTCGGAGTACCACCCGCCCCATCCCACAGGCGAAGATCCTGTCCTCGATGACCGAGAGCGCGCGCAGATTTCCC
>JAXGTD010000075.1:0-20407 GCA_040775095.1 Chromatiaceae bacterium
CGTGCACCGACCATGCCAAGCAAGGTGATGCCGGCAAGCGCGACCGCGATGCGGCGCCATGTGAATGGCGCGTAATCAAAGAGATCGAGTCGCATATCTGTCTACCCCCTTTGGGTTGGTTTGTAACAGGCGGGTGGTGCAGTGGGAGACGCGAGACCGCCTTCGGATCGACGGGCGGCGTCGCGTTCGGCGGGTCGATGCCGCGATGATCATCGCCCCGATTGAACCCCGCTCACGAGATCGGCCGGCAGGGGGCGGTGCCTTGCCCGCCGTACCAGGCGGTTAGCGAATACGTCGAGCCGCGGGTCCTGACGTCGACCTCCAGGTCCGCGGTGATCTGGAAGATACCGCCAAGTTGCGCTCGATGTCCCGCGGTACACTTGGTCGCTCGTCCGTCATCCTTCCCGACCCCGATGAACGCCCGGACCACGAGCCGGGTCGGAAGCGCGTGGCAACGGCCTGGCTCGAGCGCCCGTAGCCTCCGATAATTGGCGGGGCGATGCCTGACATTTTGCGACAATGGGCCGCCGGCGGCCGAATCGCCGTCGGGATCGGGTGTTGGGTGGGACGGGGCGTGGGTTCAGCGCTGGGGCTGCGCCGCCCGCCAGGCGCCGGGGCTGCTCCCGGACCAGCGGCGATAGGCACGGCTGAAAGCGGTGGAGTCCGCGTAGCCGAGCACGGTCGCGACCTGCGTGACCGACAGTCCCGTCTCTCGCAGGAGTCTGCGCGCAATCGCGTAGCGCTCATCCTCGATCAGCCGCTTGACGGTCCAACCGTGCTGGCTCACGCGCCGATTCAAGGTCCTGCGGTGCGTGTTCAATGCCTCGGCCACCGGCTCCAGGGCGCCGCGACCGTCGAGCACCAGGTTGTGCACGACGCGCCGGACGTCGATGATCAGGTCGTCTGTCTCGCTTGACATCAGCGCGGAGATGCGCGCCTCCAGGATGCGGCGCAGCTCGGGATCGGCACCCTGGAGTTGTTGTCCCAGGCATTGCGCGGGGAACACCAGCGCCGTTCGATCGGAGTCGAAGCGCAGTGGCGCCTTGAAGAAGCGCCGGAAGGGGAGCAGGTTCGCCGGACGGCTGTGACTGAAGAGCACCTCGACGGGACGCCAGTCGGGCCCGCACAGGGCCTTCATCATGTTGTGAAAGACGGCCATGACGCCGTCGTTGATCTGGCGCAGGCCCTCGATGTCGGGCACGTAGACCGAAAAGCCCAGGAGGGCGCGCTTGCCTTCCACCGCGAGGAGTGGGACCGCGCCTTTGTCGACCAGGGCCGCGTGCCGGATCAGCTCGCGCAGGGCCGAACCGACGTTGGGTGCCTGCTGGCCGAGCAGGCCGATGAGTCCCATGGCCCCGATTCCAGAGCGTTGCCCCAGCAGCAGTCCGAGGTGTGGGCAGTGGGTGCGCCGCGCGCAGATGGCCAGGAGGCGACCCGTGGATCGATAATCGATTACCCCATTTGGGTCGTCAAGGAGTCCGGCCGCCAGGCCCGCCGCCTCGATGATTGCATCCGGATCCTGTCCGAGGTCCCGCAGCAGCCCCGGGAGTGCGACCAGGGGACCCACCCGCAGGGAGCCATCGCCAACTGGCGCGGCCTCGGCGAAGATCTCCGGTGCGTTGTCGGGCTGATCCATGGTGCTTCGCCTCGGGCTGAAGGAGTCGGGTCCGTGGGCTGCATCGTGGCGAGCAGGGGCTCGCGGATCGGAATCGGTCGAGGTCGGGTTGACGATGTGACGGATCGGTAATCGCAACCCCGCGGGGCCGTTGTCCCGGCCCCGGTACCGCAGCCTAGGCAGGGCGCGGGCGCCGGTCAAGGCCCTTCAATGCCCCAGCTCGGGGTGTCTGGCGGGTATCCGGAGCCCGGTGGGGTTCCCAAGCCGATCCAATGCCAGGAGAAATCCGATCGGCGTCTCCCCGCGCCGATCCGGCGGGGTGATCTATTGGCCGCCCCGCCGGGGGATCTCGGTGTAGTCGATCGGATGGGTGCAGCGCGCAAGATCGCCTCGCAGGTCGTCGGCCATGGGGAGATCGAGGTCGAACGGATGGATACCCAGACGTAACAGGCCGAAACGGGCGGCCCGGCGGCGGCCGAGGGTGTTCCATGCGCGGATCGCCGCTAGGCGCAGGCTGTCGTTGGCCTCGTAGCCGATCATCGGCATCGGGTGATCGGTCGCGTGGTGTGCGTCGAAGATGCCGCTGAAATACTCGTAGAGGGTGAAGGGACCGTTCTCGACCAGACGCGCGCGCGAGATGCGGCCCATCGCCCAGGCGGGCGGCACGTAGAGCAGCGGCGGGTCGAGGCCATTGTCGCCGAACCAGGCATGGCATCGCTGGAGCATCGCGGCGATACCATCGGTGTCGAGGGCCAGGTGTTCGGCAACATCGCGCGAGAGCAGCAGGCTGTGCAGGCGGTGATAGGCCCCCTGGATGGTGTCGGCGCGATGGCGCCAGCCATGGCCGGCGAGGCGCCAGCCGTCTCGCTGCAACGCCTTGAGGTCGCTGATGCCGCGGGTATCCCATCCCGATCCCGGGACGACGAGAAGCGTCACCGGTGCGATGGCGCGCCGCTCGAGCAGGTCGAGGATCCGGCGCACGGCGGGCATCGTCCTCGGCATCAGATCGTGCACCGACACCAGGGTCCGGCACGGCATGGGTTGGCTTGACAAGGTCTTAGACCTCGGGACCGCCATGGCGGTCGGCGTTGCAGGATGGGTCGCCGCCATTGCGCAGCACGTCGACCCAGAGGTGGAGATTATCGTCGCTGATGCGGTGAGCCGCATCGCGCGCGACGGCGACCTTTTTCTCCAGCAGGGATTGATCGAGCCGACCGATCCGATGCAGTGTCGCAGAGAGGGGTTCGTCCTGGCGCATGACGAACAGTCCTCGATTGAGCAGATCCCAGCTGAGGATGCCGCACCTTGATGACACTACCACGATTCGGGCACGCGTCATCGCCTCGAGCGCGACGGTACCGAAGGACTCCACGGTCGAGGGCAGCACCAGTGCGTCGACGCTGTCGATCAGCGGGAGGATGTCCGGACGCCTGACCCAGCCGATATACTCCAGGTTGTCCAGGCGCTGGGCCTGTTGCTGAACCCACGCGCGCAGTGGCCCGTCCCCGGCGACGAGGAACCGCGCCGTCGGGAGCGATTCAGCGGCCTCGACGACGGCCTGCAGGTTTTTCTCCGGGGCCAGCCGTCCGGCGAACAGCACGCGAGAGATGCCGTGGCGAATCGGCAATGTGGGCCGATCGAGGAATCGGCGGGGGATGGATGTCCCCATCAGCTCCACGTGGCCGGCACCGCGCTCTTGAGCGACCTGCACCATCTCCTCGGAGTTGGCCAGCACCAGGTCGGCCTCGCGGAACAGCTTGCGGTTGCATGCGCCCAGGTACATCCGTTCGCCGAAACCGAACAGGCCGCGGTGGCCGTTGAGCTCGGTCAGCCGCTCGAAATGGGTGTGAAAACCGATGATCAGTCTGGCGCCTCGGCGCTTGGCGAGGAACATGCCGAGCATACCGAATGGGCCGGGGGTGGGAACAATGACCGCCGTGGGGTTATTGCGGGCCAGGCGTCGGCTGACCAGGCGCGGGGATGGGAACAGGAATTTCTGGGTTGGATCGCCGGGCAGCGGCAACGCCAACCCGCCGTACCAGCGGCCAGCGCGGAAGCGGGGAGCGATCAGCGCGACCCGGGCGCCGGCCGCTTCAAGGTGTTCGGCCAGGTCGCGATAGTAGGCGCCGACGCCGTTGCGTTCGGGTGCGGCGTCGGAGACGATCGCGACCCGCAGTCCGCGTGCATCGGGTGTGGCGGTCCCCGGGTCGACGCGGGCTGTCTCGGGGTTGGGGCCGAGGCCCGACGGGTTCAGCATGATACGGTACCGGGGGCTGCATCCCCGCGCCCCGGCGCCCGTGCGACGGTCGGCCCCGACGCGTCGGCTTGCGTTCGCGCTGTCTCGTCCCCCTGGGTCTCCCCTTGCGGGTCGAGCTCATCGAGTACCGCCGCGAGCGCCGGATGGGTGTGGGCGTTGGCGAAACGCCGTCGAATCGCCGCGTCATCAAGGCCGAACCGCGCCAGGTCGTAGCGATGCGAGCTGCGGTAGGCGCGGGTGTGCGCATCCTCCGCGGCCAATGTTGCCGCGAAGTCGTCCGACAGGGGTAACCGCAACTCGCGATAGACCCGCGCGAGGGCCGTTGCGACCCCCGCCTGGATGTCCGGCAGCGTTACCCAGGCCGCGCGACCCGGCGGTAGTGCCTGGAGCAGGCCCCCGAGGTTTCGGTAGTAGAACGCCAGGAGGTCGATGAACCGCTCCCGGACTGGCAGGCTGTCGGCGGGTACACCGAAGAACGCGAGGCCGGGGCCGATGGAGCTCAGTTGTGACGGCACCGTTTGCCTTGGGTCGCGCAGGCAGGCGATGAAGCGCGCATCGGGAAAACGGGCCGCCAGCGCGTGCGCGAGCGACGCGAAGGCCGCGTTCTTGGACAGCAGTCGCTTGTTCGGCCCGTGCACGTACAGGTGTTTCTTCAGACACAGGGTGTAGAAGTCCAGGATGCGTTTGCCCTCGAGCTCGGGCATGTCTCGATCGAATGTGCCCATGCGCCAGAGGCGCTCGGAAAATGGAAACGGAAGCACGAGAATGAAGCAGGCGAGAATCGGCATCAGCGCGAAATAGTCCTCCTCCGGCGCCGTGAGTGTCATCGGGTGGACATCGTCGAGCGCGGCAAAGATCCGCCGCTCGGCCCACCGGATCGTCCGTCCAAGGGGACGTCCAAGCCAGCCATCGATTCGGCCGAGACCCATCCAGAGGCGTCGTTGGGTGATGGACAGTCCAAACAGGCATTCCCAGACGGTAAAGGTCGTGAACTGCTGGTCCGCGGCGAGGATCTGGTGCAGCCTCGTGGTGCCGCTGCGCGGGACGCCGAGCACGAAGAGCGGCTCGCGGATCTCGACACGACGATAGCCGCGAAACAGGATCTCGTCGATCAGGAAACCGGCCCAATGGGTCAATTGCACCAGTGCGAACAGCGGCAGGAAGCCGGCCATGACGAGGATACGCCGTGGGCCCACGCGGGAGCGGCCGTCGGGCGAGGTCAGGAGTGCGCCTGTCGCCAGACTGACAAAGGCCGCTATGCTGGCGAGAAGGCGTTCAAGCATGGGTGGTTGGGCCCGCCTCGGGGGTTTGGTCGCGCGCCGCTGGCGAACGCGGATGCTGATGACTTTCCCGCGGCGAGCCCAGTGGATCAGTGCATCGTGGCGTCCGCCACAGGCCCGGTTTCGTGGGTGCGCCGAGCGACAGCGTTTCCCGTTCGGACCACGCGCTGAGCAATCCGGAAACCCACTGCCCGGGGCGGGGCTGAACGGGTCCATGGACTGACCAGACCAAGGTCCCGCCCGGTGCCCGTCGTGCCGTGTGCATGGTAACCCGGCGATGGATCGATCCGAAGCCGTGTCGCGCCGACGCGGCGCCGAGCCGGTTGGCCATCCCGTCAACGCGCGATTCAACCGCCCGGCCTGCCATGGGCACGCGGTCCCGCCGCTCGGACACCAGGCGATCAGTCGCCTGTGCCCTCCACGGTAACCGAATCGGCTGGTGCGCGCTTGCCGCGCGCGGGGCCGCCTTCGGCGGAAACCTTGGCGGCGGACTCGCTCGCGTCAGAACGCCCGGTGTTGCCGCCCTCGTCGCCGGATACCGCTGGTCCCGGCCGCCCGGCCGCCTCGGCAGGGCTACCCGCTGTCGCAGACCCGGCGGCCGCGGGCGCTGTCCGGGTATCCGCCGGGGCCTGCTCCGCGGCGCCGGCCGCAGGTACGGACGGGGCGACCGGGGGTGCGGCTGGTTCGGGCGCCTTGTTCGGGCCGGGCGCTGTTACCGCCTCTGCCGAGGTCCTGGGGGGGGATTCGCCGGTGACGGCCGTTACCGCGGCTTCCTCGTTGCGCTGCCGCGGCGGGCTGGCCGGGGCCTTGGCAGCGGTGCTGACATTGCGGCCTTCGTCGCCAGCGGATGGCCCGCTCGGGGCCGTCTGAGACGGGCTCGTCGGTGCGGATGCCGGGGCGTTGGCCGGCGCGGACGCGGACGTTGGTGCCGGTGGGATGGCGCCGGGTAAGCGCTCCGCGCCATCGCTGGCAGGCGAGACCCCGGGCGAGCCCGCACCGACCGCGAGGGGTCCGCTCGCGGGACGCGGCTGTTCGGCCGGCGACGGATCCCCGCCCGTGGACGTGGCCCGCTCCCGCGACGGTTCGCGGGTCCGCTGCCGGGGAGGGGCTTGACGGCGCGGTTGCTCGGTCTGGCCCTCGTCGGCCGTGCCCGGCGTGAGCCGCGTGTCGCTCGCGTTGCTGGCGTCGGCCGAGCTGCCAGGACCGTTGCCCTCGGACTCTGCCCGGGATGCCGCGGCCTTTCGGCGCCCGCGGCCACCCCCGCGCCGGCGCCGGCTCGATCTTGAGCGCGTCGGCTGCTCGCCTTCCTGGGCGGTCGCGTTCGCCGTGTTGCGATCGCGCTCGCCGTTCGGGTCGTCGGCCGGGCCTTCTCCGCCGGGCCTCACGCCGTCGGCGGCATCGGTCGGCGGCTGGGCCGCCGCGGGCGTGTTCTCGGGGGAGTGTTGGGTCTCAGCGCGAGCGCGGGTCGCGGCCGACGGCTGCTCGCCGGTGTCTTCGAGCCGCATGGGCAGGTTGGTTGGGCGAGCCATCATCGCCTTGTTGCCCGTCCTCTCATCGCCCTCACCGGCAGCCTTCTGATCGCGGGTCTCGGCATCGGCCGGGTCGCGGCCCTCGGTAGGGCGGCGTCGTGTATTGTTCGACTGCTCCTGGACCGGGTGCGCGCCATGGCGGGGCTGCCGGGGCGGCTCGCCCTCCCCGCGGCGTGGGCGACCGCGCGATCCCCGCCGGGATCCGCGCTGACGCGGCTCGCCCTCCGTGCCGGACGAACCCTTTTCGCTCTCCCGGGATGCTGGCCCGGCACTCGCCGATCTCGGGTTGCGCTCGCGGCCCTGGCGTTCCTCCCGGCCGCCGCCGGTTTCTGGCGTGCGGGGTTTCGCCGTGCGGCGCTCCGGTCGTGGCTCGTCGCGCGGCGTGTCGACCTGGGAGGATGTCGGGGCGACCTGCCGTGTGGGTGGCTCCGTGGATGCAGGGTGGTCGCGGTGCTCACCCTGGGGCGCGAACAGGGTCGTCCACAAACGCTTTAACAAGCTCTCGTTGTGTCTGGCTTGCTGCTGGGCGCCGGAAGACTGGTCGCCGGCGGAGTCACCTCGCGCCGTCGGCGGCCGGCTGGAGGCCGGCTGCTGACGCTGGGGTGCCGGCATCGCCGGGGCCACCGGCTTGACCGCCGGCTCAGTCGGGGGGGTGGATTGCGGTCGCGCATAGGCCGGCGTGGAGACCTCCGCCTTGGTAGTGAGCTTGTAGCTCGCCTCGTCGACGGCCAGGCGGTCGGCTTCCTGGGTGCGAATGCGCTCGATGCTGTAATCGGGGGTCTGCATGTGCGCGTTCGGGAGCAGCACCATCTCGACCTGCTGGCGCTGCTCGATCTCGAGGATGGTGCGGCGCTTCTCGTTGAGCAGAAACGTGGCCACGTCCACGGGTAACTGGGCGACGAGTCGTGCGGTGCTGTCCTTCATGGCCTCCTCTTCGAGGATGCGCAGCACCGACAGGGCCAGGGACTCGACCCCGCGGATGGTGCCCTGGCCCTTGCAGCGCGGGCACACGTGCTGGCTCGACTCGCCGAGTGATGGCCGCAGCCGCTGGCGCGACATCTCCAGCAGTCCGAAGCGCGAGATTCGCGCCACCTGGACGCGGGCGCGATCCTGCTTGAGGGCGTCTCGCAGCCGGTTCTCGACATCGCGCTGGTTCTTGGCCGGCGTCATGTCGATGAAGTCGATCACGAACAGGCCACCGAGATCGCGCAGGCGCAGCTGACGGGCGATCTCGTCCGCGGCCTCCAGGTTGGTGTTCAGCGCGGTCTCTTCGATGTCGGCGCCCTTGGTCGCCCGGGCGGAGTTGATGTCGATGGATGTCAGCGCCTCGCTGTGATCGATGACCACCGATCCGCCGGAGGGCAGACGCACCTCGCGCTGGAAGGCCGACTCGATCTGGCTCTCGATCTGATAGCGCGTGAACAGCGGGACCTCGTCCTGGTAGAGCCGCAGCTTTTTCAGGTTGTGCGGCATGACCTGCCGCATGAAGTCCTCGGCCTTCTTCAGCATCTTCGGATCGTCGACGACGATCTCGCCGATGTCGACGCGCAGATGGTCGCGGATGGAGCGAATGATGACGTCGCTCTCTTGGTAGATCAGGTACGGGGCCTTGCGCGACTCGGCCGACTGACGGATCGCTTCCCATAGTTGCAGCAGGTAGTTGAGGTCCCACTGCAGCTCCTCGGTGTTCTTGCCCACACCCGCGGTGCGAACGATCAGCCCCATGTCCTCCGGGATCTCGAGCTGGCTGAGCACGGTGCGCAGATCGGAGCGGTCGGCGCCCTCAATCCGGCGCGAGACGCCCCCGGCACGGGGGTTGTTCGGCATCAGGACCAGGTAACGGCCCGCGAGCGAGACGAAGGTGGTCAGCGCCGCACCCTTGTTGCCGCGCTCCTCCTTATCGATCTGGACCACCACCTCCTGGCCCTCGCGAATCAACTCCTTGATGTTGGCCCGGGCGCCGGGCTTCGCATCGGTGACGAAGTAGCTGCGCGAGATCTCCTTCAATGGCAGGAAGCCGTGGCGCTCCGATCCGTAGTCGACGAAGGCGGCCTCGAGACTCGGCTCGACGCGGGTGATCGTCCCCTTGTAGATGTTGGCCTTTTTTTGCTCTCTGCCGGGGGATTCGATGTCGAGGTTGAAGAGTTGTTGGCCATCGACGATCGCGACTCGCAGCTCTTCCGGCTGCGTCGCGTTAATCAACATTCTTTTCATGTGGTTTTTTCTCTTAACCTTGGCGCGCGGTGTGCTCCCGCCACGGCATGGACCGGCTGGTCCATTGGCGGGGCCCGGCCCGCGGGGGCTCCCTATTGCCGCCGCGCCCGCGAGACGCCGCGTGCGCAGGCGCCGCTCTTTGGCGACGCTCTGCGATTCGGTGTCGACGCGCGGTGTCCCGCGGGCACGCGCTGTTGTTCCAGATGTCGCGCCGGCCACCAGGGGCGGGCGCGTTCGCTGATTCCGGGTCAACCGACCGGGAATCGATAAATCAGGCGGGGGGACCCGGGTTCGATGCCCGTCGTCACGGCCCCCGCATCAACGTTCGCCAACGCTTGCGCGGCTGGCTCATATCCGCTTCGGCCAACGCGCCCGGTGCGCATGCCCGGTGCCGATGGTTTGCTGCAACGCGAAGGCGCGAAACGCGCATCAGCGCGGTTGCCGCCGGCGCCTTGGCGCGCATCGCAGGGCCGCGGCGGTGAGATCTTTCCGGTATCCTTGCGTCGGGCCTGCCCTGACCGCCGGTTGCGCGACATCAGAATACGGCCCAAGCAACTAAGAATAGCAGCGTTTTCCGGGGCCAGCAATTGACCACAGAGGACAACCGGGTCGCCCCTGGCGCCGCCGGGAACGAGGTTTCACGGACTGCCGAGTTGGTATCGGTGCCGCCAGCGGCCGCGGGGCAGCGGGTCGACAATTTCCTGCTGACACGGCTCAAGGGTGTGCCGCGCAGCCTGGTCTATCGCATCCTGCGTTCCGGGGAGGTGCGTGTGAACAAGGGGCGGGTGAAGCCGACGCACCGGCTTGCCGCTGGCGATCTGGTTCGTTTGCCGCCGCTGCGCCGTCCCGAGCATGCCGCCCCCCCGCGCCCGTCCGGGGGTCTGATCGCGACCCTCGAGGCGGCGGTGCTCTACGAGGACAAACGGGTGCTGGTTGTCGACAAGCCGGCCGGCATCGCGGTACACGGGGGCAGTGGCGTCCATCTCGGCCTGATCGAGGCCTTGCGCGCGATGCGTCCGGGCGCGGAGCTGGAGTTGGTGCACCGGCTCGACCGCGACACCTCTGGCTGTCTGCTCATCAGCAAACGCCGGAGCACGCTGCGGATGCTGCATGAACAGATGCGCGATGGCGCGATCGACAAGCGCTATGTTGCACTGCTTGGCGGTCTCCTGCCAGAGCCCAGCTTCCGTGTCGATGCGCCGCTGCGCAAGAATCAGCTGCACGGCGGCGAGCGCATCGTGCGCGTGGACCCGGGGCAGGGCAAGCCGGCACAGACGCTGTTTCGGCGCCGTGCGGTCCTCGATGGCTTGACCCTCGCGGATATCACGCTATATACCGGACGGACGCATCAGATTCGCGTGCACGCGGCACATCTTGGCGCGCCGGTCGCCGGCGACGGGAAATACGGCGACGCCGACCTCAACACACGGCTTCGCCGACTCGGATTGAAACGTCTCTTTCTGCACGCCGCGTCGCTGCGCTTCCGGTCCCAGGACGACGGCGAGACGCACAGGGTCGAGGCGCCGTTACCCGCCGATCTGTGCGCGTTGCTGGCGGCTGTGAAGGGTGGAGAATGAGATTCGATCTGATCGTCTTCGACTGGGACGGCACGCTGATGGACTCGGAGGCGCGCATCGTCGACTGTCTGACCAACGCGTTCCGCGACGTTGGCGTTGATCCGCCGCGGCGGGAAGTGGCGCGCAACGTCATTGGCCTCGGTATGGATGAGGCGATGCAGGCCCTGTGGCCCGTCGCCAATGAGGCCCAGCGCCGACAGGTCATCGAGCGCTACCGGCACCATTTTCTCGTCGCTAACCAGACCCCGTCGGCGCTGTTTGCCGGTGCCCGCGAGGTGGTCCTGGAGCTGCACCGACGCGGCACTCTGCTCGCGGTCGCCACCGGCAAGAGTCGTCGCGGGCTCGACCTTGTGCTCGACGAGACCGGATTGGGGGCGTATTTCCATGCGACCCGTTGTGCCGACCAGACCTTTTCCAAGCCGCATCCGCTGATGCTGCAGGAGATCCTCGACGTACTCGGGGTGCGGCCCGCAGACGCCTTGATGGTTGGCGATACGGAATACGACATGCAGATGGCGAGCAACGCCGGGGTCAGTGCGCTGGCGGTCTGCTATGGCGTCCATGCGGCGGATCGGCTGCTTGCTCACCGGCCGCTTGGCTGCCTGGCCAGCATCGCCGACCTGCCGGCATGGCTCGACGCCGACGGTGCGGCCCTTGCTCAGTCTGCCGCGGGCGACCTTTTTGTTGATAAGGAGAGGCTCTGATGAACTGGCGGTTCTGGAAACGACGGCCGATCGATATGCCGGCACCGGATGACCCAAACTGGGAGCGGGCGTTGATCAACCGGATGGCAGTCGAATTCTTGCGCGAGCAGCGGCGCAGCCACCGCTGGGCGACCATTTTCAAGCTGGCGATTGTTGTCTATCTCGTGGTACTGGTCATCGCGTTTTACGCCGGAGACCTGACCGAATCGGTCGGTGTCGGCGGAGAGCACACGGCGGTCGTGGACATCGAGGGGCTCATCTCGGCGAAGACCGACGCCAGCGCCGATCGCATCATCACCGCGCTGCGCGAGGCATTCGAGGCAGACCACGTCAAGGGTGTCATCCTTCGCATCAACAGCCCGGGCGGCAGTCCGGTGCAATCGGGTTATGTCTACGACGAGATCCGACGGCTGAAGAAAGAGCACCCGGATAAGCCGGTCTACGCCGTTGCCGTCGATACCTGCGCCTCAGGCGCATACTACATCGCTGCCGCCGCCGACGAGATCTATGTCGACAAGGCGAGTCTGGTTGGCTCCATCGGTGTGCGCATGGACAGCTTCGGTGTGCAGCGCGCCATGGAGGAGCTTGGCGTCCAGCGTCGGCTCCTCACCGCGGGTGACCACAAGGGTATCGGCGACCCATTCCTGCCCATGAGCCAATGGGACATGGACTTCATCCAGGGGCTGCTCGACGCGTTGCACGGACAATTCATCGAGGCGGTCAAACAGGGTAGGGGAGACCGCCTCAAGGGCGGCGACGAGCTGTTCAGCGGTCTGTTCTGGAGTGGCCAGAAAAGCGTCGAGCTTGGTCTGTCGGATGGGATCGGTAGCAGCAGCTACGTGGCGCGCGAGCTGATCGGCGCCGAGGACATGGTTGAGTACACCAAGAAGCAGGATCTGCTCGAGCGCTTCGCCGATCGGCTCGGCACCTCGATTGCCGGTACGCTGGTGCGTATGACCGGGATCGAGACCATGCCGGCGTTGCGCTGATGCCGCGGGCGACCGCCGCTCCAGGCGGTTTCCCGTTCGGACCAGGGACGGAACACCCGCCCGATCGGTCCGAGCCGCGCCCGCCAAGGCATTCCGGCCTCGTCCCATGCGATCACGCCCCGGCCCGGCCCCGTCCCTGATCGCGTCAGCTCAGGGTCTCGGCATAAAGACACGAATTGCCAATTCCGTGGCATTCGTGAGCCCGTCATTGTCGGTGATCTCCAGTCTCACCCTGTATCGTCCCGCCGCCGTATAGGTGTGGCTAGGGTTGATCTCCGTGCTGTACGTGCCGTCGCCAAAGCTCCAGGCGTATGCGACGACAGATCCATCTGGATCGAATGAATCCCGGGCCGTCAGATTCACGCCCAGCGGCGCGCGGCCCCACTGGACATCTGCCGCGGCGATCGCGACGGGCGGCTGCACCTGCGGGTCAGCGGCCAACAGGTAGCCATGCGTCTCGCCGTTGACCAGGGCGGTACCCACGATATCGCCGTTGTCGTTGATGGCGATGGCATCGGTCAGCAGCCAGCCGGATGCGGGGTCGACCAGGTCATTGAGATCGGTCATCTGATCTGCCTCCCACAGGAACGCGTGGTAGAGCATTGGGTCACTGACACTGGTCAGGGAGGTGGCCAGCCAGGAATTGCCTACCACCTGATTGTTGTCGTTGATGTCCTTGGCCGTGCTGGTCAGCCCTTGTCCGAGCGTCCCCAGGTCCGTCAGGATCGCTGCATCGAAGTCGTAGACATAGGCGTGGGAATAGTCACCGGTCTGCGTATTGCTGTAGGACGTGCACGCGACGAGGTTTTGATTGTTGATCGCGGAGGCGAATCCACCGAATGGAATCGGCAGGTAGGTCACGTCCAGGAACGCCGGGGTGATGAGGATCGCGCTAGAGCCATAGAGTCCGTAGCGGCTTTTGCTGCCCACGGCAAACCCCCGGTCGTTGACGTCGACCAGTCTGTAGAGATCGGCGTAGACCCCTTTCTGTTGACCGCGCGAATAGACGCCCGCGACGTCGAGCACCTTCCACTGTTGCAGAGTTTGATCGTATATCGCGGGATTGAGCGGAAGCGGCGTTGGCCGGAAGCGGTTCACGCCGGTCTTGGTCCCCGCGACGAGGCCGGTATCGCTGATGCGGTTTGCGCCATAGCCGTTGCCCAGGTCGACCGCATCCCCCCCGGAATACAGGAAGGCACCCAGCGCGGTGTTTCCACTCACCTGAGCGATCCCATTGATGCCGTAGGCCGCCACGGTGTCGGGGATGTCTTCGATCAATCCGGTGTCGGGAAAATAGATGATCCCGGTGGTGGATTGGTCGGCGTTTCTGCGAAACCCGGCCACGAGCCCGTCGTTGTTGATATCGGTCGGGGCAACACCGACGCCCAAATCGACGAGCTGATATGTCTGGGCGGCGAGCGGTCCAGCCGCCCCCGCGCCGAGCAGCAGCATCAGGCAGAATCGCTTTGCGAGGGCAGAGGGTGTTGCCGACGATGCGTTTATCAGTTTCATATGTTTTCAATCACCTTTGGCTTGACAGACACTGGCCTTTGCGCACGTCGACGTCCAGGGAAACGCAAGAACCCCCGGAGTGCCCCATGGAGCTACGGACTGCGTCCGTTTTGGGACGCGATCCGCCCGCAATCCGAGCAGTGCGATTCCGGGATTGCTCCATTTTTAAAGGCTTAGGGTCGCTGAAGATGCGGGGCCAAACATGGCCCGCGCGGGAAACGCCTCAATTCCGCGTTTCTCTGGGACGAATTGCAAAGAACCGCGAGTCTAGGCCGGGTAGATGAATTAAGCCTGAATCGGCAGCGGGAATAGGCGGCACGCGTGCCGCGCGCGGGGCCCGCGTGCTGGTCAGGCGGCCGACCGAGATGGTTCGATCACGCCCGCCCCTGCGGGCCGGGGCGGGGCGCGATGCACGCGAGGGGCTGCCGGAGCGATGCGTTGGCAGGCGTTGGAATAGAAGGACTATTCCGCCTCGTTGTGCCTTGCTGCACACCCTGCGGAACGCACCCTGGGGGCCGTCCAACTGCCGTTGCTAGATTGAATTCACACCGGCAATCGCCGTCTTTGCGGCGGGCGGTGGTCCCGCGCGGCGCTCCGTGGGACTCAGTCCTGGGGTTTGCGCCAAGTGTACTTGTCGTCGCGCCGCTGACGGTCGGACGGGGCCGAGCGGCGGTGGCGGTCGTCACCGCGGCCGCTTGGCGCACCCCGAGCCCCGCCGGGCGGGCCGGCCGGCCTACCGCCCGGACGGCCCGCCCGCGCCGAGTCCCGCGACGGGCGGTCCGCGCGATCACCACGCGGGCGCTGGTCGGAGGCCGGCCCGAATCGCTGATCGGGTCGCTGGTCCGGTCGCCGGTCGGGGCGTTGGCTCGGCGGCCGCTCGGCCCGATAGGCGTTGCCGCCGCGCGGTTGTTCCAGGCTGCTGATGCGCAGTGCCTGGCCACAGACGTAGACCCGTTTGAGGTGCTGGAAGATCTCCTTCGGCATCCCCGCGGGGAGATCCACGACCGAGTGGTCGTCCTGGATGTCGATGCGTCCGATGTAGCGTCCCTCGAGCCCGGCCTCATTGGCGATGGCGCCGACGATCTCACGCGGCGTGACGCCGTCGCGGTGGCCGACCTCGATGCGATAGCTTGCCAGGTCGGCCCCATCCGGTCCGCCGCGCGCTGGCCGCGGCGGGCGATCCTGGCGCTGGCCGTCCGCATAACCGCTGGGCCGCTCCTGGCGATCGCCGCGCCGCGGTCGCTCCGCCTGGCCGGCTCGGTCGTCGCGGCTCTTCCAGCCGCGCTCGCCTCGATCTGATCGCTCAAGGCGTTCGCGTCGATCCGGCTGCTCGCGGCGTGGCGGGCGAGAGGGCACTTCGGCCACCTCCAATGGACGTTCCCGTTGCAGCTGGAAGGTCAGCGCGGCGGCGATATCCATCAGGTCGAGCTCTTGCTCCTTGGCCAGCTTCGCCACCAGCCGGTAGAAGAAGTCGAGATCCTGCTCGGCCATGGTCTTGCGCAGGTCTTCGATGAATCGGTCGATCCGTGAGGCGCTGAGCTGCGCCGCCGAGGGCGGCTCCATCGCGGGCACGTTGCAGCGAATGGTGCGCTCGATCGCGCGCAGCATGCCGCGCTCGCGCGGCTCGACCAGCAGGATGGCCCGCCCGGTGCGCCCAGCCCGCCCGGTGCGACCGATGCGGTGCACGTAGGCCGAGGGATCGGTGGGGATATCGTAGTTCACGACGTGGCTGATGCGCTCCACGTCCAGGCCGCGGGCGGCCACATCGGTGGCGACGGCGATGTCGAGCAGCCCGTCCTTGAGCCGGCCGACGGTTCGCTCGCGCATCTCTTGATTCATGTCGCCATTGAGGGGCTCGGCGGCGAATCCGTGTGCCTTGAGCTTGTCGGCGAGCTCGGTGGTGGCGTTCTTCGTGCGCACGAAGATCACCATGGCGTCGAAGGGCTCCATCTCGAGGATGCGCGTGAGCACGTCGAGCTTGTGGAAGCGGGTCACCACGCAATGGCGCTGCTCGATGGTTGCGACGGTCTCGGTCGCGGCCCGCACGCGGATCTCCACCGGATCGTGCATGCGCTTGCGCGCGACCCGCTTGATGGGATCGGGCATGGTCGCCGAGAACAGCGCCGTCTGCATCCCCTCGGGGCAGTGCTCGAAGACCCAGTCGATGTCCTCGGCGAAGCCCATGTTGAGCATCTCATCGGCCTCGTCCAGTACCAGGGTGCGCAGCCCCTCGAGCGAGAGCGTGCCGCGGCGCATGTGGTCCATCACCCGTCCGGGTGTACCGACGATGACCTGTGGCCTGCGCCGCAGCTGGCGGTTCTGGAGGCTATAGCTCTGCCCGCCATAGATCGGCAGGACGTGGAAGTCGCGCATGTGCTGGGCATAGCCCTGCAAGGCCTCGGCCACCTGCAGCGCGAGCTCCCGGGTCGGTGTCAGCACCAGGACCTGGGGGTGCTCGGTGTTCCCGTCGGTGTCGATGCGGGTTAGAAGCGGTAGCGCGAAGGCCGCCGTCTTGCCGGTACCGGTCTGGGCCTGGCCGAGCAGGTCGCGCCCTTGCAGCAGATGCGGGATACACTCCATCTGGACCGCCGTGGGCTGCTCGTAGCCCATGTCGACGATGGCCCGCGACACCGCTGGCGAGAGGCCGAGGGAGGCGAAACCCGTGGCGCCCCCTGCTGTTTCCCGCGGCCCGTCCTGCGCGGTCTGCACGTCAGTTGGGGCCGCCCCGGGCGGGGCATCCGCGGCGCAGTGGGCGACGGGGCCGTCGTCGGTGCGCGCGTCCGCGCTGGGATCAGACTCAATGCGTGTGTTGGCTGGGGTGTCCATTGGAGGACCTCGGGGGGGCGGCAGGGACGCGCTCATGCGGGCCGCCGGGATGGCGGGACGGTAATCGCGAGACAGCCGAATAGTATCCGCCTTGTTGGTGCGAATAGCAAGTCAGCGGCGTCTGTCAAGTGCTTTTTTTTGCCATCCTGGCACGCGTGGAACAGTCCATCACGGGGCGCGGCGCCGACGGCGTGGTCGGTACGGGGTTTCGCTTGCGCCCTCTGCTACCGCTCCTGCTGTGCCGGTGCGACTACGCCAGCTCTTCCGGGGCGGCAGCAGCCGGACCCCGGTGCTGGATTCCGATGCCCCCGACGGCTGTTGCCGAAGCGGGCGAAGAACGATGGTCTGGCGACCCGGGGTGGTGACCTACCGGCCCTGTCGCCTGTACCAGTGAAACGCTGATTTGATTCATCCATGGCGGAAATCAGTGGCGCTCTTCACGGTTGGCCGGGGCCGGAATCCCTGCCGGCGCGCCGATCATCCCGCCGCCTTCAGCCGCGCGACGTTCTGCGCGGCAGCCCCCTGGTCGGCGTCGCTGGCGGCATCGACGGCCCGCTCCGGCTCCTTGCCCTTCAAAACGCGTTCGACATTGCGGGCATTGCGTGCCAGGTAGATGGTCAGCTCCTCGAGCTGGCCCTCGGGCAGATCGGGTAGGACGCTGTCGTCGCGCAGGAGTTGCGCCAGCCTGTCCGCGACCTCCAAGGCCTTGTCATAGGCGTCTGCCGCCTTCTTGTCTGTGGTCCGCAAACGCTCGACTCCGTTGTTGTCTTTGACGATGTATTCGATCTCGATCAAGATGCTTTGCTCCGGTGTTTGGATCGTGGCGCCGGCCCATGCGCCACGCATTTTGCCCTGGTCAGCGTCCGCCGGTTGGTCGGGCCCGGCCGCGCGGTCCCAACGACCGCCTGGGGCCCTTCGGCCTGTTGTCGCCCGTGCGCTTGCCCGCCGCCTGGCGGCGGCTGGGAACAGGCGTCGCGACAACGGGTCGGCGCCGGCCCTCGGCGACCTCTCCGGTGCCCCTGGGCTGAAAGCTGGGCACCAGGTGACGCTTGCCGTTGCCGATCAGGTCGGCGCGGCCCATCGCGCGTAGGCTGTCGCGCAGCAGCGGCCAGTTCTCTGGATCGTGCCAGCGCAGGAAGGCCTTGTGCAGGCGTCGCTGGCGCAGGTTCCGCACCACCGAGACCGGCTCCGAGCCGCGGCTCACCTTCTTCAGCGGGTTGCGTCGGGAATGATACATCGCCGAGGCGATTGCCATGGGTGTGGGCAGGAACGCCTGCACCTGATCGGGCCGAAAGTCATTGCGCTTGAGCCAGATGGCGAGGTTGAGCATGTCCTCGTCGCTGGTGCCGGGGTGGGCGGAGATAAAATACGGGATCAGGTACTGTTCTTTGCCGGCCTCGCGCGAGAAACGGTCGAACAGTTGCTTGAAGCGGTCGTAGCTGCCGATACCGGGCTTCATCATCTTCGATAGCGGTCCGGCCTCGGTGTGTTCTGGTGCGATCTTCAGGTAGCCGCCGACGTGGTGGGTGACCAGCTCGCGGACGTATTCCGGTGAGCGCACCGCGAGGTCGTAACGCAGCCCCGAGGCGATCAGCACGCGCTTGACGCCCGGCACCTCGCGCGCCTTGCGATAGAGCTGGATCAACGGGCCATGGTCGGTGCCGAGGTTCTTGCAGATATCGGGATAGACGCAGGAGAGCCGACGGCAGGACGACTCGATGCGCGGATCGCGGCAGGCCAGGCGCCACATGTTCGCGGTGGGGCCGCCGAGATCGGAGATGGTGCCGGTAAAGCCGGGGGTGCGGTCGCGGATCTCGGCGATCTCATTGAGGATCGAGCGCTCCGAGCGGTTCTGGATGATGCGCCCCTCGTGCTCGGTGATGGAGCAGAAGGTACAGCCGCCGAAGCAGCCGCGCAGGATGTTCACCGAGAAACGGATCATCTCCCAGGCGGGGATGCGCGCACCGCCGTAACCGGTGTGCGGGCGCCGGCTGTAGGGCAACTCGTAGACCCGATCCATCTCGCCGGTGGTGAGCGGAATCGGTGGTGGGTTCAGCCACAGGTCGCGGTCCCCGTGCCGTTGGACCAGCGCGCGCGCGTTGCCCGGATTGGTCTCGAGGTGAAAGACGCGCGACGCGTGGGCGTAGAGCACCGGATCGTCGCGGACCTGCTCGAACCCGGGCAGCCGCACCAGGGTGCGCCCGCGCTCGAGCGCGGCGGGCCGGCGGTGGAGGCTGATCGGCTGGGCCACGGGGGTGCCGGCGGCAGCCGTCGCATCGCCGGGGGAGCATGGCGCGCGCGCCGCCGTCCCGGTGCGGCAGCCGCTGGGCTCTGCCTGATAGGGGTCCGGGTGCGACTCGACCTGGCCCGGGGTGTCCAGGTGGCTGGAGTCGATCAGGGTCCAGTCGTCCGGGATGCCGCGGGTCAGAAAACCGGTGCCGCGCACGTCTCGGATGGTCTCGATCGGCTCCCCGCGTGCGAGCCGGTGGGCGATGGCACAGATCGCGCGCTCGGCGTTGCCGAACACCAGCAGGTCGGCCTTGGCGTCCACCAGGGCCGATCGGCGCACCTTGTCGGACCAGTAGTCGTACTGGGCGATGCGGCGCAGGCTGGCCTCGATGCCGCCGAGGATGATGGGGACATCTTTGAAGGTCTCGCGGGCACGCTGGGCATAGACCGTTACCGAGTGGTCGGGGCGGCGGCCGCCGGCCCCATCCGGGGAGTAGGCATCGTCGGAGCGCTTGCGCCGATCCGAGGTATAGCGGTTGACCATCGAGTCCATGTTGCCGGCGGTGACGCCAAAGAACAGGTTCGGCCGACCCAGGCGGCGGAAGTCGTCGGTCGAGGTCCAGTCCGGCTGCGCAAGGATGCCGACGCGAAACCCCTGCGCCTCGAGCAGCCGCCCGATGATGGCCATGCCGAAGGACGGGTGGTCGACGTAGGCGTCGCCGGTGATGATGATCACGTCGCAGCTGTCCCAGCCGAGCAGGTCCATCTCGGCGCGCGACATCGGCAGCTCCGGGGCGGTGCCGAGCTTGTGCGCCCAGTGCTTGCGATACGAGAAGATGTCGGGGGCGCTGATCATGGCCGATGGTCCGGACGGGGTAGGATCCGGCATTGTAGACCGGCGCGCCCGGAATCGGTCGAGGCGGATGGCTCAGCCGAGCAGGGCCTGCTCCAGGGCGTTGAGATCCATGGCCCCCAGATAGGCCTCGAGCGCGGCCCGGTCGGCACCGTTGCTGCCCTCGATCTGCAGCATGATCCGGGTGCCGATCATCAGCGAGATCTTGGTGTTGCCCGCCTCGTCGTTCTGCAGCAGGCCACGGAAGCCGGAGTAGCTGTAGGCACTGCTCCCGGGGTCGGCCTGCATCAGCATTGGCGTGGACATCAGGATGCTCATCATCGACATCAGGGGTGAATCGGCGGTCACGCTAATGCGCACCTGCGCATCGCTGTCGTCTTTGCGATAGGCGCGGGTCAGGTTGGTGCCGGCGATCATCGCGGCCAGTCCGCCTGCCTGTGCTGTTGGCGCCTCCGCGCTCCAGCCGGGCAGCGGGTCGGGCAGGACCTTGAGCTGCTCGGCGGTGATCTGCTCCTCGATCTGGGTCACGGCGAACTGCAGGGCCTGAATGGCGACGCGGCGCTCGCCGGATTCGTAGGCACGGCGCGCGGCGTCCATCTGGTCGGTGACCGGGTCCGCGGCCGCGGCTGCCGAAGCGATCAGGGTCATCACGAGCGCGGATCTGACAAGGGCTGGTGTCATGTTCATGCTTCCGTGTGGGCGCCGCGCGAGCGGCGGTGTAGGTCAGGCCATCGCCGCGCGGATGACGGCGCTGGCCGTCTGGCGACGGCGTCTTCGGCCATCTCCGTGCGCCGCACCTGGTCCATCGCCTCGATCGCCATC
>JAXGTD010000076.1:0-20370 GCA_040775095.1 Chromatiaceae bacterium
CGCCGGGGCCCGAGACCTGGGCGCGGGGTCGCCTGGTCGAGTTGACGCCGGAGGAGACCACCGACACCGGCCACACCCACCGCTTCACGCTGGCCATCGACACCAAGGTCTTCGACGACGTCGAGGACATCAAGTACCTCGCCCCCACCAGGGCCGACGTCGCCTCCGGCGTGTCCTACGCCTTCGCACACCGTGCCGACGAGATCGGCTGGTTTCCGGAGATGGCCTGGGTGGCCGGCTGGATCGAGGAGGCCTTCACCGAACGTGCCGGCCCAATGCTGCGCCTGCCCCCGGAAGACGTGGAGGCCGAGCGCGAGCGCCTGGTCCACCACGCCCACTATCTGAATCTGCTCGCCATCATCGGTCTGCACGCGCGCGTCCCCGAGATCAAGCTGCTGGGAAACAGCCGCCACGAGGTGCACCAGGCGGTGCCGGTGGACATGGTGCTGGATGTGGGCAACTCGCGCACCTGCGGCATCCTGATCGAGCAGCACGCCACGGAGGGCGATGCCCTGGGACGGCGTTACGAGCTCGCCCTGCGCGACCTGACACAGCCCCAACGCGTCTACAACGAGCCCTTCGAGAGTCGCGTGGAGCTGGCCCAGGCCATCTTCGGAAAGGAGAACTGGGCGCACAAGAGCGGGCGTGCAGGCGCCTTCCTCTGGCCCACGATCGCCCGCATCGGCCCAGAGGCGGCGCGCCTGGCCGGGCGCCGCCGCGGCACCGAGGGCGCCACGGGCATCTCCAGTCCGAAACGCTATCTCTGGGATGAGGAGCGCTTCGAGACCGGCTGGCGCTTCAACAGCGCCTTTGTCCGCACCGAAATCGAGCCCATGGCCACCGCGGCACCGCTGTGCAATCTGATCAACGAGACCGGCACCGCGCTCTATGAGCTGCCCGAGGACGAGCGCATGCCCGTGTTCATGCCGCACTACACGCGCAGCGCGATGATGATGTTCATGCTGGCCGAGGTCCTGACCCAGACCCTGTGCCAGATCAACAGCCCGGCGCAACGCTTGCGCATGCCCAATGCGGATCTGCCGCGCCACCTGCGCACCCTGATCCTGACCATCCCACCATCCATGCCCAAGCAGGAGCGTGAGATCTTCGCCCAGCGCATGCAGCAGGCCCTGGGCGTGGTTTGGAAGGGGCTGCGCTGGCATCCGGAGGACGATCCGCTGGATGGGCCCGGCGCCGAGCTGGCGTGGCCGCCGTTCCCGCGCGTGGAGGTGCGCTGGGACGAGGCCACCTGCTGCCAGGCGGTGTATCTGTTCAGCGAGATCCAGAACACCTTTGCCGGCCGCCCCGAGGAGCTGTTCCGCCACCAGCGCTCGTCGCGACGCCGCGATCAGGGCGAGGGTCTGCGGGTTGCCACTGTGGACATCGGTGGCGGCACGACGGACCTGGTGATCAACGACTATCAGCTCGAGGGCGGCCAGGGCGGCGGCAACCGCACCATCGTACCCACGCAACGCTTCCGCGACGGTTTCAAGGTGGCCGGCGACGATATCCTGCTGGACATCGTCAACCAGGGTATCGTCCCGGCGGTGAGGCAGGCGATGGCCGAGGCCGGTGTGCCGGACCCCGATGCCCTGCTCTCACGCCTGATCGGCAGCGATCCGCTGGACGTGCAAGAGGGCGTGCAGCGCCAGCAACTGGCGCTGCAGGTGCTCTACCCCGCCGGGCTCTCGGTGCAGCGAGCCTACGAGCGTTTCGACCCGGTCGCCGGCAGCGAGACCCGCACCCCGACCCTGGGCGAGCTGGTGGCGCAGAGCAGCGCGGATGCGCCGACCGTCTCGGTCATCAACTGGGTCGCCAAGGGCGTGCGCGATGCCACCGATGGCGCCGTCGGCGCCTTCGACCTGCTCGCGGCACCGGTCGCCGTGGATCTGGCCCGTATCCATCGGTTGTTCCTCGGCGACACGCTGGAAATCGTGCGCACGGTCAAGTCCCTGTGCGAGATCGTCCACCTGTACGATTGCGACGTGCTGCTGCTCACGGGCCGGCCGTCGCGCCTGCCAGGGGTGCAACGGCTGTTCCGCGCCTTGCTCGCGTTGCCCCCTGACCGCATCCTGCCGATGCACGACTACCGCACCGGTGCCTGGTACCCGTTCAACCGGCGCGGGCGCATCAAAGACCCCAAGACCACCGCCGCGGTGGGCGCGATGCTGTGCGTGCTGGGCCAGGGCCGGCTGCCCAACTTCTTCTTCCGCGCCAATGCCTTTTCCAGCTATAGCACGGTGCGTTATCTCGGCCCGCTCGACCGCAATCTGACTATCAAGACCGCGGATGTCTTCTTCAGCGAAGTCGACCTCGACGACCCGGACTACCAGCTTCCCGACACGCCCATCGCGATGACCGGCGTCATGCACATCGGTTACCGCCAGCTCAGCGCCGAGCGCTGGGTCGCCGCACCGCTGTACGTGCTCGACTTCGCCGACGACAGGGCGCGCGACGCCGTCTACAACCAGGGCGCGGTGCTTTGGGTGCGCCTGGAGCGCATGCGCGGCGCCAAGGCCGAGCGCTTCCGCGTCGCCGCCATCGAGGTCGAGGGGGGACGCTCGGTGCCACGCACCAGTGTCGTGCTCAAGCTCAATACCCTGACCAGCATCGGCTTCGATCAGGACAGCTACTGGCTCGACAGCGGCAGCGTGCTGCGCTGATCGACCCGGGCCGCCCGCCGACGCAGGCCGATGGCATAATCGACGTCAACCCGACCAGCAAGGAACCACGACGATGCCCGATGAACCGGATCTGCCGCGCCGCTGCGAGGACATCCACGCGGGCTGCGGCGAGGCCATCGACTGGGTCACCGAGGTGCGGCGCGACTCACCACGCCTGGAGCGCGAATCCGACGGTCTCATCGACAGGCTGCGACGCGCGCGAAATCTGGCCAGACGTCTGGGGCGGGCGGCAACCCGGCCGGTATCCGTCGGCTTCTTCGGTCTGTCCCAGGCGGGCAAGTCGTACCTGATCTCGGCGCTCGCGGCCGGGGGCAACGGCGAGCTGGAGACCGAGCTGGAGGGTCGTCGGCTCAATTTCATCGCCCACGTCAACCCCCCCGGCCAGGGCAAGGAGGCGACCGGGCTGGTAACCCGTTTCACACGCCAACCCGTCGACGCCCCGCGCGGCTTTCCATTGCAGCTGGCGCTGCTCACCGAGATGGACCTGGCCAAGGTGCTCGGTAACGCCTTTTTCCATGACTTCGACCGCGAGCAGGTCGTCTGGGACCTGAGCCCGACGCACATTCGGGAACACATCCGGGCACTGGAGCCGCGCCGTCAGCGCCATCCCGTACCAGGGTTCGATGCCGACGGGGTGGTCGAGCTCTTGGAGTACTTCGAGCAGCGGTTCCCCAAGACGACCGAGCCGCTGAAGGCCGACTTCTGGCCCTCGGCCATCGAGCTGGTGCCGATGCTGGAACCCGCCGACCGGGCGCAACTGTTGTCGGTGCTCTGGGGCGAGATCCCGGAGCTGACCCAGACCTACCAGCAGCTGCGCGCGGCGCTGGCCAGCCTCGGACACGCGAGCACGGTGTTCTGCCCAACCACGGCGCTGGTTCGTCCCGGCGCCGCCGGCACCCTGACCCAGGCCGACAGCATCATGAATGTCGACATCCTCGAGCGGCTCGGGCGCGACGATGCCGACCGCATCGAGGTGGTCCCACACCACGCCGACACCGACTCGGGGAGCGCGGCGCCGGTGTCGCTGCCGCGCTCGCTGCTGGCCGCGCTGACCGCGGAGCTGCGCTTCGTGCTCGCCGATCCGCCACGCACCGCGTTGCTGGAGCAGGTGGACGTGCTCGACTTCCCGGGCTATCGCGGCCGCCTCGCGGTGGCCAATATCGCCGAGGTGCGCAAGCAGCTCAAGAGCGACCAGGTCGACCCGGTCGCACAGCTGCTGCTGCGTGGCAAGGTGGCCTATCTGTTCGAGCGCTACACCGACGACCAGGAGATGAATCTGCTGGTGCTCTGCGCCCCATCGGCCAAACAGAGCGATGTCAAAGACCTCGGGCCGGTGCTCGAGACCTGGGTGCATTCGACCCAGGGCGCCGATGCCCAGTCGCGCGCCCGCCGCAGACCGGGCCTGATCTGGGCATTGACCATGTTCGACATGCGCCTCACCGCCGCCCCCGGTCAGACCGAGGACCTGATGCGCAAGGGATGGGAAGGCATGATGAAGCTGACCCTGACGGAGCGCTTCGGTACCTACAACTGGCTGCACGAGTGGACACCCGGCCGGCCCTTCGACAACCTCTTCCTGGTACGCAAGCCGCGTATGGCCGCGGCCGTGATCGAGACCAATGAAGACGGCGAGCAGCGACTGATGCCCAGCCAGGTGGAGTGGCTGACCCTGCTGCGCCGCACCTTCTGTGCCGAGCCGGCGGTGCAGAAACACCTGGCCGACCCGGGCGCCGCCTGGGACGCGATGCTTGCGCTTAACGACGGTGGCATCACGCGGCTGGCCGCGTATCTGAGCGACGTCGCCAGCGGGCAGACCAAACTGGCGCGCATCGCCGAACAGATCGACGGCATCGCCGAGGAGCTGGTGCGGCATCGTTTTGCCGGTTACTACCGTCAGCAGGGCGCCGCCGAGGTGGAGGGCAAACAGCGCCTGGCCGAGCGCGTGCTCGCGGCACTCAAGCCCTGCGCCAGCGGCTTCGCCGAGTTGCTGGCCCTATTGCAACCGCCCCGCGACGGCCTGCGGGCGCTGTATCTGCGGGCCGATGACGCCGACGCCGAGCAGCCAGGGGCGGCGGAGGCCACCGCGGCGCCGGCAGCCGATCATTTCGGCGACCTGATCGATCTCGATGCCATGTTGCGTGCCGCCCGGCCCGGCACATCCGATCCCGCGACCGACACCGCCCCACGACCCGGGGCGCTGAGCAGCGGATCGCGTTTCGTCTCGGCGTTGTTTCGCTTCTGGGTCGGCCATCTCAAGGCATTGCCGGAGGACCATGCGCGGATGGCGCCGCTGGGTATCGAGCGCTCCGCCCTCGACGATCTGACCGGTGAGCTCATCACGGCCGCCGACCGACTCGATCTCGAGGCCGAGCTGGGCGCCCTGATCGACGAGGCCGAGACGCAGACCGGCGCGATGCGTTCGCGGCTCGTCGAGCGTCAGGTGCATATCGCCCACGCTCGCATCGCCCGCTTCGTCGATTACCTGGGATGCGACGACATGGACCTGGATGCCCGGCCACGCTCACTGCTGGACCGACGCCGGCCCGTGTTCGAGCCGCCGCCCCAGATCCCGGCCGGCGAGCTGCCGGCCCTCGCCCCCGTCCCGGTCAATTACTCCGGCCTGTTTATCCTCGACTGGTTCGAGGCCTTCCGTGCCCTGGCCGTCGCGAACGCGGGTCATGCGAGCGGCCAGGAGATCGCACCGGAGCAGAATGCACGCCTCGGCGCAATCCTGGCGCGCATCGACGGCCGCACGGAGGGGGCGCGATGAGCGCGGTGGTCCCGGCCGCGGTTGTGTCCCGCGGTGGGGGGGCGGGATGGCGCTGAAGCTCTCGCTCCAATCGACCGGTCCAGGGCAGGGTATCCTGCACATTGCCGGCCCCACTGATGCGCCGGAATCCGTCAACCTGGCGATCCAGCGCAACGACGGCCGCTATCTGGGCCTGCATGGCCAGTGGCAGCCAACCCCCCACTGGCATCCCCAGTTCAGCGCCGAGCCCGACCCGGCCGGACTGCGGCTCGCGCTGGGCCCCGAGCTCGTCGACGGCATCATCGCGATGCGGGGTGCACCGCTGCAGATGGCCGTGCGCCTGGACGATCGGCAGGACAGCGGCGTGCTGCGCATCCGCGGCAGCCTGATCGGGTCCGATGCCGCCGCCATCGAGCGCACCGCCATCATGAAACGCGGTGCTGGGGCCGCCCCGCCCCCCGCGCCCGAGGATGCGACCGCGGCCGAGCGTTACGCCGGCGCGCTCAGTCTCGACGAACTGGAGGTGGACCCGATCCCGAATCCGACGCCGCCACACCGGCGTGCGATCTGGCCCTGGCTGCTGGCCGTGCTGCTCGTGCTCGCGCTCGGCGCCGGGCTTGCCGCCTGGTATCTCGGGTGGCTCGACATACCGCCCGAGCCGCCGCGGACCGAGGCGCCACCCGTGATGGGCGTCACCACATCCCCCGACTCGCCCCTGACTGGCGTGGCGTTCGCCAGCGATTTTCTCGCCGCCGGCCCGAGCGCGCGGGCGATCCTGGCCCAGGCGGACGCCTCGGCGCGGGCCGGTGACTGCGACGCCGCGCTGCTGCTCTACGACCAGGCCGCCAAGCGTGATGCCAGCCTCGCGATCGAGGTCGCGCGACTGTTCGATCCGGCCAGCTTTGCCGAGGGGGGCTGCATCGATGCCGCCAGCGAAGACAACGCCCTCGAGTATTATCTGGCCGCGGCCGATGCCGGGGTCCCCGACGCGATGCGACGCGCTGGCGACATTCTCAGCAGCCGCGCAGCCTCCGGACCGATCCACGAGCAGGGCGTCGAGTTGCTGCGGCGTGCCCGGCAGCGCCAGGACTGAAGACCGGGCTCGTCGAGGACCGGCGGGGCCGGCGCCGCGCGCGCACGAACAGGGCCAGCGCGGCGGCGAGCCAGAGCAGCCCGGGCACCCAAACGAACAGGGCCTCGGCGCCCACGCGAATCTCCGCGATACCAGCGGCCATGCGCACCAGGATCGCGACGCAGAGCATACTGAACCACATCCCCCGGGATCAGGCCTGCGCGGCCGGGGGCCGCCCGACCGGCGCGCTGGCCGAGGCCAGCGTCTTGCGCAGGTCCGCCTCCATCTGCTGTAGCTCGACACTGGCCGCGGCGCGGGCGCGCTTGCCCTCGTCGGCGATGCGCAGACTCTCCTCGACGGTATCGATCAGGGCCTGGTTGGCCTGCTTGACCGTCTCGATGTCGAACACGCCGCGCTCGATCTGCCGCCTCGCCTCGGCGTTGGCCTGCTTGAGGTTCTCGGCATTGGCGCGCAGCAGATCGTTGGTCAGGTCCGTGGCCGCCTTCACCGTTTCGGCGGCGCGCCCGGAGCGGTAGATGGTCACGGCCTGGGCCAGCTGCTGGCGCCACAGCGGCACCGTGTTCACGAGCGTGGAGTTGATCTTGTTGATCAGGCCCTTGTCGTTCTCCTGCACCAGCCGGATGCTGGGCAGCGCCTGCATCGCGACCTGCCGGGTCAGCCGCAGGTCGTGCACGCGGCGCTCGAGGTCGTCGCGGGCGCTGCGCAGATCGCGCAGCTGCTGCGCCTGGACCATGTCGGGCTCGCGCTCTACCTTGGCGGCCAGGGCCGGGATTGCGGTCTGGTCGAGCGCCTGCAGCTTGGCGTCGCCAGCAGCGATGTAGTGTTCGAGGTCACGGAAATAGGCGAGATTGGCGTCATAGAGCCGATCGAGGGCGGTGACATCGGTCAGCAGCCGGGTCTTGTGCCGGTCCAGCTCGGTGCTGATGCGCTCGATGTGGTCCCGCACGTCCTCGTATTCCTGCAGGAACTTCACGATTGGCTTGCCGGAGCCAAAGATGCGCGCAAAGAATCCCGGCTTGGCGTTTGGGTCGAGACCGGCCACATCAAATCCGCGCAGCGTGCTGACCATCTCCGTCAGCGAGGCACTGGCCGGACCCACGTCCTTGCCACGCACGCCCTCGAGCATCTGGTCCGAGACCGCGGTGAGCTGCTGCTGTGCCTTGGCACCGAAATGCATGATCGAGCTGCTGTCGGTGAGATCGATCTCGGCGAGCAGGGCCTTGATCGCAGCCTGTTCGACGGGCGATGTCTCGGCGAGGGCGACAATCATGTCGGTGGCGCCTTGCTGCGCGTCCGACGGCTGACGGGACGGCTGGGTATCTTGGTCGTTCATCGGCTCTTCCTCGCGACGCGTGCGCGCGGCGCGTTCAACGGTTTTTTCAGAGATTTCGTCCAACGGCGATGGGCCGGACGACGCCGCGCTTGCCCATCATCTTATCCCCTCCTGCTCCAACTGCTTCTTGAGCACCTCGATCTGCACATCGAGGTCGAGCACATCGGCTTGGCGCAGACGCTCGCGCTGGCTGGCAAACTGGTCCTCGATCGTGACTAGCACGTTGCGAAAGCTCTGCTCCAGCTCATCCGATTGCACGTGGTGATGGGTGCGGGCGTAGCCGTCGGAGACCCGCTCGGCGCCCTCGAGAAACACGCTCAGAAAGCGCCGCGCCCGGCGCAGGTCAGACGGCCGCTCGGCGATCTGGTTGAGGATACCCCGGCCTTGCTCGGCGATCCGGCCGAGGCGCAAACGCAGCTCGGGGTTGCCAATGGCCTGCGCGACGCGCTCGATGTTGAGCAGACGCTCCTCGGCCTCGGCCAGCGCCTCGGCCACCGCACGCGATCCACGATCATGCGGCCGCGCGGATACCCGCTGAAACAGCGGCTCGAGGCCATAGAGCAGGTGGAAGCCGACCACGGACACCCCGGCGAAGGCGACACTGATCGAGAGCCCGTTGTGGGCACCGAAGTAGGCCGTCACGCCGGTCGCCAGCCCCAGCACCGCCGCGCCGAGGTTGCGCAGCGACGGCCTGAAGCGGCGCGAGAAGCGCGTCTGGGGTTCGCGACTGGCCTGGAAGAAGCCGCGGCGTGTAAGCACCGCCGCCAGCGCGAACAGCCCAAATCCGGCGGCATCGACAAGAAAACCGTGCAGACGCCCGGCCGCCAGTGCCATCAGCGCGCCGAGCAATACGGGTGACGACAGGATCCAGATGGCCAAGACCCGGGGGGCATGCGCGGGCGTTGCGGGGGTCGGCGGCGGGTTCGGGGCCGACGCGGAATGCCGCCGGCTGGCCGGCAGGTCGGGTAGCTCGAAGTCCCCGTCGTTCATGCTCGTTGGCTCACAGATAGAACAGCGACTCGCATGAAACCAGGCCGACGCTGGCAAACAGCAACACCCAGCCAAGCAGCCGTAGACCGACGCCGCGATCGGGCACGGCCGGACGCATCGCCGACGGCTCCCTGGCCGGTGTGGGGTGGATGGACTGACGCGGGGTGCTCATCGCTCGTTGCTCGGGGTCGTGGCGCGCGGCTGGCTCAAACCTGTCAGATGGTAGCGGAAATGGCCAACGAAAGGCCGTCGCCACGGGCGCGAGCCACTCGTGGGTCAGACCACCCGCGGCACGGGACGGGCGAGCCGACCGACCGCGCGCACACCCTGGTGAGCGCAATCACGCCCTCCTGACGGGCCAGCAAACACCACTCGCGCGTCCGATGGCTCGATCCCGCGCGCCACCGGCCTGGACCCCCCAACACCGACCCGACCCCATCGGGGCGCTCCGAGCGCCCCCGACGCCAGTGCGCACCCGGGTCGTGAATCCGCACGGTTTCACAGGGGCTCGTGCTGCTCCAGGCGAAACCCCAGCAGCTCGAGCACCAGCCCCGCGACCGCCCCCCCCAGCATCCCACCGAGAAACCCCTCCGGTACCGCGGCAAACACCTGATCGATCGTCTGCCTGGTCGCCAGGTCGACAGCGGCCGCGCTGGTCCCGCTCATCAGCCAGATACTCGCGCCAACCACGGCAGCAATCAGCGACGCGACAATCGGGGCCGCGAGCCCCGCGGGGAGCCACCGGGTGAAGGTCTGTACCATCCAGTGTTCATTGAGCTGAAACAGCGATCCCACCAGCGCGACGACCCCGGCCGCCATGGCGAAGGTGCTCACCGGATGGGGATAGATGGTCTGCGCGAGCACCAGGAGGGCTCCGGCGGCCAGACCGGCAAGCAGACCCGTCAGGGTTTCCGCCAGCGGGCGGGCATTGCCTGAGGCGACCCATGCGAAGAAACCACCGGCCAGGAACCCGAAGGCGGCGGCCGCGCTTGCGATGCCGGTGAGGTCGAGAGATTGGCCGGACAGGATCAGGTAACCGATCGACGCCAACACGCCGGCGGTGGCACCCACCATCGCCACGATCATCGTGCTGTAGAAGGCCACCGTCGTCACCGCCGACACGGTGGCACCAACCATCAGCGCCTTCCAGCCGGTCACGCCCACGAGCGCGAGAAGGTGGAACAGGGCAACGAACAGGGCACCGAACACGGCGCCAGCTAAACCCCAGACAAAGATCGTCAAGACGACCGCGGCCAAACGTTCACGCGACAGCATGGCTCCTCCCTCCGATTCCCGGGTAGGCCGGGGCGTTGCAGGCACCCGGACGCGCCTCGCAACGGAGACTGACGCCAGAGCCGGCAGCCGCGGGGCCCTCTTGTTATATTGATCGCGCGGCCGCCATGATTGGGTGGCCCCAGATAGATTCTACTTCAAACCTGGCAGCCGCGATCGGCAACATCACACAACGGGTACGGATCAGCGCGGTGTTTCCGATGGTCGCGTGAACAGGCTTCCAATTGCCCTGGCCCGAGCAGGGGCCGCATCGGCGAGTGCGACCCAGGTATTCGCCGCCCGGTGCCGACGCTCGAGGAGGACGCTGACGGGAGAGCATCAGCTCGGCGGTAGCAATCCGGTTGCGGCGCGGTTAACCTTCGCCAACAGCGCACGACCCGTCGGCACGAGCTTCCTTCTGGCCCCGACGATCGAGCATCCAGGGCAGGCGGACTTGCATCGTCCCGCGCGATGCACGATGCCTGCCGATCCCTTCCGGCCAGGC
The DNA here is from genome assembly GCA_040775095.1 of Chromatiaceae bacterium. Classification (GTDB taxonomy): domain Bacteria; phylum Pseudomonadota; class Gammaproteobacteria; order Chromatiales; family Chromatiaceae; genus JAXGTD01. The sequence goes on from JAXGTD010000076.1 coordinate 10,627, forward strand.
CGGCTGCCAACCGCCGGAGGAATGCACGCCGATGTCTCGACGCACATCGATTCTCGCCGAATATCCCCTACTGCCCATCGGCGCGACCGCGCTGCTCTTTCTGCTCTTCGGCGAGGACTGGCTCGGGAGTCTTGACGACAGGCTTTGGGCCGCGTCCATGTTTCTCTGGCTGTTCGCGACCATCATGTGGGCAGCGATCCGCGTCGTACACCATGCCGACTGCCTCGCCGAGCACCTGGGCGAGCCCTACGGAACATTGATCCTGACCGTTTCGGTGATCTCCATCGAGGTCATGATGATTGCCGCGCTGATGCTCCATGGCGCCGACAACCCGTCGCTCGCCCGCGACACGATGTTCTCCGTGATTATGATTGTGATGAACGGCATGGTCGGCGTCACATTGCTGCTCGGTGCGTTGCGCTATGGCGAGCAGACCTACAACCTGCAGGGCGCCAACGCCTATCTGGGTGTCATCATGCCGTTGGCGGTGCTCTCCCTGGTCCTGCCCGGCTACACCGTCTCGACGCCGACGCCGACACTGACAAGCTTCCAGTCCGTTTTTCTGATTCTCATGTCGCTGGGGCTCTACGCGGTCTTTTTGCTGATCCAGACGGTGCGCCACCGCCCGTATTTCACCGTCGAGGAGGCATCGCAGGACGCCCCTGCCGCGCACCATGCACGGGGATCCGTGGCCTTCCACGCGCTGTTCCTGCTGGCGTTCATGGTGCCCGTCGTGCTGCTGGCCAAAAAGCTCGCGATCCCGATGGACTATGGCATCGAGCAACTGGGCGCGCCGCCGGCATTGGGCGGATTCATCGTCGCCGCGCTGGTGCTGACCCCCGAGGCAATCGGCGCCATGGGTGCGGCACTGACCAATCGCCTCCAGCGCTCGGTCAACATCTTCCTCGGCTCGGTGCTCGCGACCATCGGGCTCACGGTTCCCGCGGTGCTGACCATCGGCCTGGTAACGGGCGAGAGCATCGAGCTCGGCCTGCAGAGCGCCGACCTGATCATGCTCCTGCTGACACTGGCGGTCTCGATGGTCACGTTCTCCAGCAGCCGTACCAATGTGCTGCAGGGCTCGGTGCACCTGCTGCTGTTCCTGGCCTACATCATGCTCATCTTTGCGCCCTGAGAGTTGCTGATCATCCTGGAAAGAGCGGTTGGACGGTCCCCAGGGTGCGTTCCGCGTGGTGTGTGGCAAGGCACAACGAGGCGGGTCATGGGCGGATACAGGGGCCGCCGATCTTTCTGAGCAAGCGAGATTCGACTGCCAATCGCCGCTGACCAAAAGATCCTGGTCACGCCACCGGCGGGAGAATGCAGTGGCCCCCCTCCCTCGCGGAGCGCCGCGCAGGTCGCCCCGCTCTACTCGCGTCTACTCGATGATCCCCTTAGCCTTCAGGCTTGCCCGTGTCAGTGCTTGGCGCAAAGGGAGGTCTGCTTTGTCACGCATGTCGATGTTCATGGCGAAGATCCAGGTCGCGCCGGGCCTCTCGATGTAGCCGACATACCAGCCGATCTGCGGCGTGGACCGCGCGGCCCAGCCGGTCTTCGCGCGAACACTGTAGCCCTCGCCCTGCTCCATCAACATGACCTCACGCAGTCCGGCATAGGACGATGCCTTGTAGGGCAACGTTTGCAGAACCACCTGCCGCAAGAACGCGACCTGCTCCTCGGCACTGACCTTGAGGGAGCCGTCGAGCCAAAAGGCGGTGGCGTCGAACGGCTCCTGGAGCCTGCCGTAGCCCGCGCGGGCCAGGTGGACCCGATAGCGGTCGGCGCCGATCCGCCGGGCCAATTCCTGGTAGCACCAAACGCAGGAGACCGCGTACGCGCTCTTGATGCTGTGATCCTGGTTCCAGTCGGGCATATCGTGAACGCGCCCGTCCCAGTGAATCACCTCGTCAAGCCCTGACAGGGCCCCCTCTTCCAGCGCGATCAGCGTGTTGAAGATCTTGAAGGTCGACGCCACGGGAAACCGCCGCTCCGCCCTCGTCTCGTTGTGCACGTAGCGCTGGCTTCCATCGAGCGCAGCGATGACCATCGTGCCCTCGACACCGGCATCTGAGAAGAAGGAGGCGATCTCCGCGTCTTCGGCGTGGCCCCGCGTGACAAAAACAATCGCGAAGAATAGTGTGAGGATCTGTCGCATCAGTATTGAGGCATGGGTTGTAACGGAGGCGATTCGCGTCGAAACTCGGCCGGGGCTGAGAAGTACCCATCTCTGACCCTGGATTCCGGTATCCAAGCCGGAATAACGGGCACAGCGGTCATGTTCGTGGCCCGTCGTCCCGGCGGGAAGCCAGGACCCAGTGCCATGGACGTTGGGAGGCGGTCCAGCTGGGGGGGAATAGCGCTAATCACCGTGACGGACCACAGATGACACATACCGCCCCGGCCACGCGGCCCGATCGAGCCACGCGCCGGCAGCAAAGGATTGCGGAGTGAGTCGCACTCGATGACCCCGGATCTCGGACCCGACCCCTTTGCACCAGAGGCCCCGGGGTTCAAACGATCACCGGCTCGGGTTCCAGCCGCACACCGAACGCCTCGGCGACCTTCCCCTGTATCTCCCGCGCGAGCGCCAGGATCTCGGCCCCGGTCGCGCCGCCCCGGTTGACCAGTACCAGCGCCTGCTTCTCGTAGACCCCGGCGCGGCCCCGCGTGGCCCCCTTCATACCCACCGCCTCGATCAGCCACCCGGCGGCAAGCTTCACGCTCCCGTCCGGCCGCGGATAGCCAACCAGCGACGGGTGGCGCGCGATCAGCCTCTGATGTTCCTCGTCGGAGACCACTGGGTTCTTGAAGAAGCTGCCGGCGTTCCCGATGACCGCGGGGTCGGGCAGCTTGCGGCGCCGGATCGCCACCACGGCATCGAAGATCGCGCGCGCGTCCGGCCGCGCCGCGCCCCGCTCTTTCAGTTCCCGGGCCAGATCCGCGTAGCCCTCCACCGGCCGCCACGGCTTGGGCAGCGAGAGTGTCACCGAGAGGATCGTGCGGCGGCCGGCCAGGGCGTGCTTGAACAGGCTATCGCGATAGCCAAACTCGCATTCGGCGGCCGTCATGCGCACAAGGCGCTGGGAGGCAAAATCCCACGCCGCCAGCGAGTCGAGCCGCTGGGCCAACTCCAGGCCATAAGCGCCGATGTTCTGGACGGGGGCGGCGCCGCAACTGCCAGGAATGAGCGCCAGGTTCTCCAGGCCGGGACGCCCCATCGCCAGAAGCCGCTCGACGCTCGCGTGCCAGCTCTCACCCGCGCCGATCTCCACGTGCCAGGCGTCGCCCACGGCGCCCAGCTCCCGCAACCCCGGAACCTCCACCTTGATCACCAAGCCGTCGAAGTCTCGGGTGAGCAGCAGATTACTGCCGCCGCCAAGCACCAGCCGCGGCAGTCCAGCGAGCCGCGGATCGGCCGTCAGCGCGGCGAGATCGTCGGCGCCACGCACCCGGCAGAACCAGCGCGCCCGCGCCTCGACGCCGAAGCTGTTCAATCCTCGCAGGGGATAATGTTCGTGCAAACTCGCCAGCATCGGCACAACGGGTGTCGCTCGTTATTGGAAGGCGTGGGCCGCGCGGTCGCCGTCAAGGCGCCCGATCTCCAGGGAAAATCAACGCATCCGTGTCGAACCCGGCCGTCCTGGCCCTGGCCAACAGGTCCTCCAGCACGGCCGGGGGCAACTCCCGCTCGCGGGCCAGGACCCAAAGATACGCGTGGTCATAGCCCGCAACCAGGGCCCAGCGATAGTCCGGGTCCAGCGCGAAGACATGATAGCCACCGTAGAAGGGCCCAAAGAAGCTCACCTTGAGACTCCCGATCCCCGGGTCATCGAGAAAATAGGCCCGGCCCCGCGCGGACCTCCACTGCCCCGTCGCCGCATCATAGCCGCGGTTGAGCACCTCGACTCCCCCGTCCGGACGACGACTGTAACTGGCGCTGACATCGGCAAGGCCGCGCTCGAAGGAATGGTCGAGCCGGGCAATCTCGTGCCAGGCGCCCAGGTACCGATCCAGCTGAAAGCCGCTGACCGGGTGAACCCCCTCGGGTACGCCGGTGCAGCCGGCGGCCAGCAGCGACAGCAGCCACAGAGCGAACAGCTTGCGGCCCGGCGCGTGTCGAATCTGCATAGGGGAAGGCCCGCGCAAGATGCTGATCAAACGCCTTTTTGACACTTGGTCAGCTCGGGAAACGACACGTGGGTTCAGACCCGGCCCTGAGGTATCCCCACGTATTCACAGCCGCCTCGGGGCGTTGTGTCGGTTGCCAAACGGCACCTGCAAAGCCGGCACGGGACTGGATGGGAGCGGCAGACCTGCCCATGAGAAAGACTGTAACCCCTGTCATACGGACCGATAATTTGGGAATACCACAGGGTCCCTCCCCGGCCCCGACAGGAACCCCTATAAATCGGCGTTAAGCTCGATTCTGTCGCCCAAGTATACCGCCACCTCGGCCCCGGGGCGCAGGGTCCCGGCAGATCCGCCTCCGCGCCCGACCCTTTCCCCTCTGTCGCACGCCGCAGCGGTGTCACCTCCTCAGACGCCAGCACCACCGGGGCCCTTGGCGCCTTAGTTGCTCGCGCGGCCCCTATCCGTCCCCCCACAGGATCCTCCAGCACCCGCTTCTACAGAAACACCCTCGAATCCACGCCTGGATCGGTGACTCGGCCACCACGGGAGCGTTATCGGCAAACCAAGCAACGATTTAAATGACTTCCGGTCCGCACCCAGCTCCCAGTCGCTCCCGCGACCGCGGGTTCCGCAAACCCCCAAACCGCCCACGCCAGCCACAATGCCCCGTTCCGTGTGGATCGACTCGCGCCGCCGACGCGGCCCACGCGCACCGCGGCCGAGCCGGGGCAGCGCCAAGGCGCTGCAATTGAGGCAACCAGCGCAGCTTAAACTCAGCGGAAAACTGTCCTGGACATGGGGTCCACTTTAGATAGCTGCTTCGCGGCCAGGAACGATCCGGGACCCAACAGCTAGAACCAAGAATAAGATCAACCCATTGCAAACTGCCAACTGTGGAACTACGATGTAATACATCGTAGTATTTCTCGGTGGCTAGCTATGAGCGTTACAAGCGTCAGGTTGCAGCCGGATGTTGAAGATCCGCTCGAAGAACTGTCGAAAAAGCTGGACAGAAGTAAAAACTATCTTATTAACCAGGCAATTAGGGAATTTATCGCTCGGCAATCGATGGAGGAAAGTCGTTGGAAGGAAACGCTTCAAGCTTTGAGCTCTATTCAGTCGGGGAAAAGCATTCCCGAGGCAGGAGTTATTGCCTGGCTGGAGAGCTGGGGCACCGATGATGAATTAAGCCCACCGAATCCATGAGTGTTCGGTATTCGCTGGAAGCAGTCGACGATTTACGTCGTCTGCGAGGGTTCATTGAGGAAAAGAACCCTGCGGCAGCCCAACGAGCAGCGGCAACTATTCTCAATGGCATCAACCAACTCAAGGCTTTTCCATTGCTGGGCACTAAGGTCACGCAGGCTCCAAATCCAGAGTCTGTGCGCGACTTGGTGATCGGGAACTACCTCGCTCGCTATCTGGTACACGAAAAGAAAATCTATGTGCTACGAATCTGGCATCAAAAAGAAGATCGATTCTAATCGGGTAAGTGCGGTTCTCTAACCCGCCCTCCCCACACCACCTAGCATGCGGGTCCGCACGAGGCGGTTCATGCGAAGGGAGCACACGACGGTTCAGGCGTAACCATGCGCTTTCATCGATTGATCGCGGATGCTCATCAAGCCGTGGCGTTTCAGCCAGTCGTTGGTCATCCCGGTTTGGGTGCCCAGCGAGCGGGACAGGTGCCAGTGGCTCTTGGACTCATGCCCGTCCAGATCGCCGCGCGTTTGGACGTCCCCAGGGCCAGCAGGTTGCGGACACGGTCGTGCACGCCGCGCCACTGTTTCCAGTAGCACATGCGCACCCGACGGCGCAGCCAGTGGTCCAGCTCGGGGATCGGCCGGTCGTAGTCCGAGATGCCAAAGTAGCCCATCCAACCGCGGACGTATTCGGCGAGCTTCTTGAGTCGGTAGTCCATGGACACGCCCCAGCTTCGCCCGGTGAGCTTGCGCAGCCGGTGGCGAAAGTTGTGGTAGGCGCGCTCGGACCAGCGCAGCTTCTTGCCCCGGAAGGTGAATCCCAGGAACTCGCAGTCGTCAGTCCTGACCACCCGGCTTTTGTGCGCGTTGACCACCAGCTTCAGCTTGCCGGTCAGGGCGCCCGCCACCGTTCGGCTTGCGGATCGCGACCCGCCGTACCGGTTGGGGCCGATACGTGCCATCGAACAGGGCTTGGCGGATCGCCGGCAAGCTCGAACGTGCAAACTCGGGAAAGTCCTCGATGCGCATCCCATCCATCCCAGGCGCACCCTGATTGGACTTCACGCGCTTCCATGCCCGTCGCATATTCTCGCTCTCCAGTACCCGCTCCATCAGGTCATCGTGCAAGGCTGGCCGCGTGGCATCGCGCCGCCGTTCGTCTCCCCCGACCGGGTTCTTCAACGTCTGCGAGCGATCCACGGCTCCGCCTTGGCTTCTTGCCTGTTCGGCCCTTTGCCGACGCCGCCCTCCAGGGCGCGCCTGCTACTATGGCCTCTGCTGACTTCTGTCCCGTCACGCCGGACGTTGCCGCCCGACGCGCTGCCCGAGTCGCTGTAGGGTCCGGTGGCGATGCCAGCGCTTTCGCACTGGGCCTTAAGTCCGCTCCCATGGCGACCACAGCCCCCTAAGGGTTCGATGGCAATGCCGGCCCTTTCGGACCGGGCCTCAGTTCGACTCCCATAGGGACACGGACCGCATGTGAGACAGATCTCCCCGGAGACAAGAACGTGAACTTTCAGTGCTCAACCGCCGCATTTACCCTATCCCCTGCACCTGTTGGGTTTCGTCACCTTGTGCTGACTCGCCCAGGGGCCAGGCCTTCTATGCGATTTCTGTCCGTCGGCTCACACCTTTGCGCTCAGGCTTGCAGCGCTACGCATTCCTGCTCCGCTTGCAAGACTTGCCCAGTCCTTCCATGCACTGGGCGTTCGCGGCTCCTATCCCGCCGCTCACCCTTCAGACATCCCCTCGCGGGTTTGTCCTTGCCGTCGGCTAGTAGTTACGATCCACTCCGTGGACACAGGTACTCCTACAGGGGCCTTTCACCCCATCAGCTCGCGCCCGTGCCGGGCGTACACAAGACGGTCAAGCCGTTCGTCACTTTGTTCCTCACTCGGACGCCTGGTGCTCCGCGGCTTTCTTGCGCATAGCTGCGCCATGATTGTGCAAACGCCGCTCCACACCAGCCGCCGCTTACCTTGGCGTTATGCGTTTAACCTAACGAGCCAGAAACCGTTGTCAACAAGAATTACAAGTTGGCAGATATAACCAAGGGAATCGAAATTGCTATGAAATGTGCGACGCGTCGAACTCTGATCTGTACCGCCCTATTGTTTGCCACCACCTTCATGGCCGTTTCGGCCTCTGCCACAGACCGCATTGAAGGGCGGGTCGAGGGTAGTGGCGGACCCATCGCTAAGGCCGACGTAAGCCTTTGGGTGACCACGTCAAGTGCTCCCCGGAGGCTTGCAGAGACGCAGACGACGGATGACGGTAGCTTCGAGTTGACGACTGCAGGCGAAAAGGATAACGCCGGCGTGTTTTACGTCGTCGCCGAGGGCGGCGTAGCTAAGGTGGGTGCCGGTACGATGCCGAATCCGGCGATCACATTGATGACCACGTTGGGAACTGAACCCCCGGAGCGCGTAACGATCAACGAGCTCACCACGGTGGCCTCCGCATGGACCGGTGCGCAGTTTCTGAACGGCAGCGCGTTGACTGGCAACGCGCTGGGGCTACGGATCGCCGCCGGCAACGTGCCGAACCTCGTGGACCTCGAAACCGGCGGCCTGGGGTCGGTCATCGTGGACCCCCTGAATGCGCCCCAAACCACCACCTTGGCCAAGCTGAACACGCTGGGCCTTCTGCTGTCGGCCTGCGTGACGGCGATTCCGGACGCGTGCGACAAGCTGTTTGCAGCCGCCACACCGCCGGGTGGCGAAGCGCCGACCGACACGCTGTCGGCGGCACAGAACATCGCCCGCCACCCCTGGCACAATGCGGACGAGATCTTCGGGCTGCTGGATGAGTTCTATCCAGTCCCGAAAGGCAAGCGGTACCGCGACGTCGCACTGATCCCCTACCTCTACTATGCGCCCAGCGCATGGACCCTGTCGCTGGTCTATTCCGGAGGCGGCTTCTATGGGGTGGGCGGCGCGGCCATCGACGGCGAGGGCAACTTCTGGTCCAACAACAACTGGCTGGTTGGCTCGCAGACCACCATCTACCGGCAGTTCGGCGGCGGCGTCGGGAAGATCGCACCGAACGGGCAGCCGCTGTCGCCAATGATCACCGGCTATCGCGCCGGCGGGATAGATAGCCCCGGCTGGGGCATCGCCTTTTCCGCCGATGACAAGGTCTGGGTCACCAACCTGATCGGCCGCACGATTTCCGTGTTGGATCGCAAGACCGGCAAGCCGCTCTCGCCCGAGACCGGGTACGACTTCGACGGGAAACTCGGACAGATGCAGGGCGTGCTCGTCGCCCCGAATGGCGATGTCTGGACCGTCGACAACGAAAACAACCAGATCGTTCACCTGCCGGGAGGCGACGTGTCGAAGGGCCGCATTCTCGGCCGAACCGTGGACGGCAAGCCCGTCGATGGTACGCTCCAGGTCAAGGGCCCCTTCGGCATCGCCATCGACCAGCAGGACCGGATCTGGATCACCAACAGTAGCTCCAATACCGTGACCCGCTTTCCCGCTAGCGACCCGGGCAATGCCGAGGAGATCAAGGTCGGCTTCAGCCCGCATGCCGTCGCAATCGACAGCCAGGGCAACGCTTGGGTCGGCAACCTTATCGGGCATCCGGGCACGTTGGAGAAGCTGGCCCTGGTCAAGCAGAAGCTCGAAGGCAGGGCCGAGGCGTGGGAAGGGTCGATGTCGGCTGACGAGCGGGCAGCCAACATGTGGGTCAATTTGTGGGATATCATCAACGAATACCCCGGCGGCGATGTCTCGATGATCACTCCCGACGGCACGGTGCACGGCCCCTTCAACGCAGGCGGCGCCATCACCGGCCCATGGGGGATTGCAATCGACGGCAATGACAACGTCTGGGTTGCGAGCTCCACAAGCCATTCCGTGACCCAGCTCTGCGGCGTGCGCACCGAGACCTGTCCCCCAGGGCTGAAAACCGGCGATCCGATTACCCCGTCCGAGGGGTACATCGGCGGTCTGAAGATCATTGCGCCCATCGCTCTCGATCCCGCCGGCAATGTCTGGGTTGGCAACGGCTTCAACGACACGAAAGCAGGATTCAGCGAAATCCCACCCGAAGCGCAGTCCACCCAGTTCCCCGCACACACCATGGTGGTCTTCTTCGGCGTGGCCAAACCGGTGCGCACACCGCTGATTGGGCCGGCCGTAGCGCAGTAGGCTCGCGGGAGTATCATCAGTTAATAGAGAAGGACCAATTGGGGACGTACCACATTGATCGCCTAATCGGGTAAGGGCGGGTGTTTAGCCCGCCCTCCCCACACCACCTAGCATGCGGGTCCGCACTAGGCGGTTCACGAGAAGGGAGCACACGAGGGTCTCAGGCATAGCCATGCGCTTTCATCCAGAGATCACGCACGGAGATCAAGCCCTGGCGTTTGAGCCAGTCGTTCGTCATCCCGGTCTGGGTGGCC
>JAXGTD010000077.1:0-20183 GCA_040775095.1 Chromatiaceae bacterium
ATCCGGCGCAGTTCTGGCTGGAGCGCATGATCACCACCGGGCTCCCCGTCCGCGGCGGCGAGGCCATCCAGGATGGGGATCACTGGCGCATCCGCTGGCTGGACGGCAGCGAGTCGGCGAGAGCCTGCTTCGACGCCCGGACTGCCGAAGCCCGGCCGGAACTGGAATGGATCACTCTGGAGGACGCGCACGCCCGCGCACTCCTGTGTGGACAGGGGGCCGAGCTGCCGCGCTGTGTCGCGGGACAGCCGATTCCACGGGTGCGGATCTCTGGGCTGCCGGAGACGGTCATCGGCGTCTGGTCCCTGTGGGAGATCTCGCTCTCCGCGGACATCTTCACCGGTAGGAGCCCGCTTGCGGGCGATGAGCCTGGGCAAGCTACCGGAGGGGTCGCCCCCAAGCGGGCTCCTACGGCGGACGCCTTCAGCCGCAAGCGCTTCCTGCCCATTTTCGTCAACGATGACGGGCGGGCCTTCCTGCCCACCGCCAGGCGCATCTGGGATCTCCTGCTTACCGAGCGCGTGGAGATGTTGGAGGCCCTGACCCCGGCGGACTCACTGCATTGGGACCAGTCGCTCGCGGCGGCGACCGTCCAGGGCGAGCAGCACATACGGGAGCTGATGGGGCTGCACCGCACGCGCCTCCAGGAGGCTCGCGAACGTGCCCGCTACGCCTTCGAGGCCCGAGATCAGGCGATTGGCCGGATCGGTCTGCCAGCCGTACGGGCCTATCGCCGCCGGCGTCTCGAGCAGGAGCACAAGGAGCGGATGGCCACCCTCGATGCCGCGCAGACCAGCCTCCCGGGCCTCAACGCGATCATGATGCTTCGCGTTGGACCTGGCTTTGCCTCGGAATCCGGCGCGGCGAGAGGTGCATCGTGAGCCTTTGGAGCGAGCGCATCCTCGGGGAGTTTCCGCCGGACCTGGCGCGGTTCTGGATCGCCGCGGACCCGGACGATGTCTTGCTGGACGAGCACATCCTGTCCGAGCTGCGCGGCCGTGGCTTCGAGGTCCTACCGTTCGAGGATGCGATCGCCTTCCGGGCTGACTACGAAGCACGCTGGAGACAGGCTTGGGACCAAGGCGAGCCTGGGCCGGCCAAGGCCTTGGTACTTCATCTCAGATCCTCGGAGCCGGGCGACCTGCCGTGGGACTACCTGCGCCAGGCACGCCTGGTCCGACTCAGCCTGGCGAATCTGTTTCCGCGTCTGAGCTATGGCGTGGTCCACCGACTCGGCGCCGAGTACAGGGAGGCGCTGTTCGAGGCGCATGCCAAGCATGCCTCCCAGTCACCTGATCAGATCTGGGGCGAGGCGGCGACCAAGGAGCTCATCCTGACCCACATCTTCCAGCTCGGGCCACATCTGATCTCGGGCAACGTGGACCTGTGGCGGGAGCTGCTTCGGCTCCACTACCGCAACACGCCGTTGCCAACACTGCTGGCGGATCATGTCCAGAGCATCCTGGAGAGCAAACCCGCGTTCGAAGGGCTGCCGATCAGCGAGCTGTTCGCGTCGCAAGCGACGTTTTTGCGGGTCGTGCAGGCGGCCTGGGAGCGTTTTCTTGAAGCCAAAGGTATCCTGGGCTTAAGAATCGCCGAAGATCGTCCCCCGGATTCTGGCTGGGATACAAAGGGCAAGATCGATATCCCGTTCGAGCATCCGGACATTAGGGCGCTGATCGATTCCATGTTCCTCGACGGCACCCTGCATCCGCTGTTGGTGCAAAAGGTGCCTACCGACGTACCGGACTGGCTCGCTATCGGGATCGTTCGGGACCCGGCTGCACGGCGAAATCTGGTCCGCGACGGACTGACGCGTCTGCTGGACACGATGCCGTCGGACGGCGGTAGTTACCGGGATTGGCTGGCCTTCGCCAAGAGCCAGGGCGAGATCCTCTCTCGCTTCCATGCCCTGGATCAGGCTCACGCCCAGGGGCTCGATGACCTGCTCCAGAAGGCCCGACAGCGTTCGGACGAGCTGCTGGCCTCCTGGTTAAGAAAACACTACTCGGACCTGCCGTCGCTGCCCGCAGCGGCAGCGACGGCGATGCTGCACCAGGTCCCCCGCTTCCTGGCCATGCGGCGCAGCACTGGACAGAAGAAGGTAGCGCTGCTCGTATTCGACGGGCTGGCGATCGATCAATGGGTGCAGATTCGCGAGCATGTCACCGGACGCGCACCCAAGCTGGTCTTTGACGAAGGTGCCTGCTTCGCGTGGCTGCCAACGCTTACGGCCGTATCGCGGCAAGCGCTGTTCTCCGGGTTGAAGCCCCGTGAGTTTGCGGATTCGATCGCGGGGACCAGCGCCGAGCCAGCGCTCTGGTCGCGCTTTTGGCAAGACCAGGGCCTTCGCGCCAGCGAAATCCTGTATCGGAAGGGAATCCGTCGCGTCGATCAGCTCGATGCGCTGGCAGAAGAGCTGTCCAAGCCGTCGCTCAAGGTCGCGGGCCTTGTCGTCGACACCATCGACGAGATCGTGCACGGTGCGGTGCTGGGCAAGCGCGGCATCGCGAGCCAGATCGACAGCTGGTGCACATCCGGCTTCGTCGAGCAGTTATTCGCGTTGCTGCTGGACCGAGGCTTTCGCGTCTATCTGACAGCGGATCACGGCAACGTAGAAGCCATCGGCGCCGGCCGACCGAATCAAGGCGTGATCGCCGAATCCCGCGGAGAGCGCGTCCGCATCTATCCAACCGAGCTGCTGCGAAAGCAGTCGGCGGAACAGATTCCGGGGACCATCGAGCTGCCCTCGCCGGCTTTGCCGCCGGAATTTCTGCCGTTGTTCGCCGGTGGGAGAACGGCTTTCGTCAACAAAGGCGAGCCGTTGGTGGCCCATGGCGGCATCTCGGTCGAGGAGCTGATCGTCCCCTTCGTAGAAGTGAACCAACCAAATTGACGAGTCAAAAGAGCAGCGTTCCACACATCGGCTTCGACCGGTTCATCCCCCTCGATTGGGCAACCTGTGCGCTGCGCGTTCGTGCGGACCAGGAGACATCCGAGACGCTCGAAGCGCTGATCGGCGGAAAAGAACGCAGCGAGGCTTCAAGGAAGAAGACCCGCAGCGTCCTGAAAGGCATGTGGCTAGCGCCCCGCGCCGACCTGAGGCCGTTCGCGGATCGTGGCGCCGAGCTCCTGGGGGAAGTCGAAGCGTCGGCAGTACCCGCCCTGTGCTGGGGCATGGCGATCTCGGCCTACCCCTTCTTCGGGAAAGTCGCCGAGCTGACCGGACGCCTCACATCCATCCAGGGCGACTGCGCATCAAAGGAGATTCATCGCCGCATGGCCGAGACCTACGGAGAACGAGAAACCGCCTATCGTGCTGCCAACCGCGTCATGCAGACCCAAGCCGACTGGGGATCGCTTACGCGCATTGACAAAGGCCGCCGCATCATCCGAAGGGCGCCCATGACCATCTCCCACGATGGCCTGACCGCCTGGCTCATCGAGGCAGCACTCCGTTACACCGGCAAGGCCATGTCCGTGGTCACCCTCCAGTCATCGGCGGTTCTCTACCCCTTCAGCTTTGACCAGCCGCTGGCCTTCGTCGCATCCAAGAGCCCTGCTCTCGAGCTGAGAGCTGACGGGAGTCGATCGCAAATCGTCGCGATCCAGTAACGGTAAGCACTTCGCGTGCTACTCCAATTTGACAACCACGGCGCGGTCAATCGAGCCGATATGCGCGCGCGGTCCGATCATCGTTGGACCTCAAATGGATCAGCGCCCGCGCTTATTCGGTCAGATCAAAATCCTTGAAGCGCTGTTCAGCGGCGCTCCTTGCGGCTGCATCCCTCTCCGCATCGAGAGGGTCGAGCTTGACACCGTCTCGGCCGTCCACGAAAGCCGGCCCGCCGACATCATCGTCGTAAGGAGTGCCGTCCTCATTGATGGCGTAGTACTCATCCCGCATCAGGTCGGTCCCGAGGAGCCGCGCGAGATACACCCACGTCCAGCTTTGCTCCAGATCATCGCGACAGTGGCCCTCGATGAGCTGGCGCATGGCCTCGGTGTCGCCTGCTTCGGCGGCGACGGTGAGCCATCGCTTCGCATCCTTCCGGCGCCCTAGCCGCGTGGCGATTTCGGCGACCCTGGCCGGGTCTTCCAGGACGGAGCGCTGGGCGTTCCCGAAGAAAGCGGGATCATCGAGGCGATCGGCCGGATCCAGGAGCGCATCGGCGCAGCCAAGCCGAGCGGCCTTCCGGAGGTGATGCGTGTACAGCTCCTCCGTTCGGTGCCGTTGGGCATGCGCCAGAACCGCGACGAGCGTGCGTGCGCGGACCCGCGTGCCCTAATCCCGTGTATCAGTGCCGCTGGGGGCGTCGGCCTCCGTCTCCTCGTCTGGCCATCGACGCCGATCCTCTTGTTTGATGTCGTCGTCCATCAGGATGCGTTGACCGTCACCGTCGAGATCATCGAACTGGCCACTGCGTGCCGCCCAGAACAGGACGCCGACGGCAACCAGACCGAGAATGATCATGCCGGGGATAAGACCGTAGATAACGTCCACTTCAGACTAACCTGTCAGTCGAGTTGGTTGATTTCACGCGGATCCGAGACGCGGGCGATCCATGCCCCGCCCTGCCGTCGAGGCCGGGGGCATCCCCGGCGCGGGGGAGCGGAGAATTGTCGACCTCCTGCGCAATCACTCTTGTGCGTTTCCCATCCGGGTCACGGAAGGCCCGGCATTCTCAGGCTCCCCGGCCCAACATGGAGCGAACCGGGAATCGCGCGCCTTGTGCGTTGCGGGCGGGGCCAGGTGGTGCGATACAGCGATGGCTGGCCCGCCTCATCGGCCCGTCCCAGCGCCCGCGGAACGAAACAGCCTCCGAATCCGCGCCGAATTGCCGATCACCGCCAGGGAGCTGAGCGGCATCGAGACCGCCGCCACCAGTGGGGTGACCAGTGCGGCCATCGCGAGCGGGACCATGATGAGATTGTAGGTGATGGACAGAGCGATATTCTGACGAATCGTGCGCAGCGTCCGCCGGGCAAGGGCGGCGGCTTGCCGCACCCGCATCAATTCATCGCTCATGAGCACAATGTCGGCGCTCGCAATCGAGACGTCGGTGCCGCTGCCAACCGCAATGCCGACATCCGCGCGCACCAGCGCCGGGGCGTCGTTGACGCCGTCACCGACCATCGCGACGCGTCGCCCGCCGCGTTGCAGGGCCGCGATCACCCGATCCTTCTCCGCGGGCATGACCTCGGCAATGACGTCGATGTCCGCCCCCAGTTGGCCGGCGATGTGCTCCGCGGCAACCCGGCGGTCCCCGGTCAACAAGGTCACCCGAATACCATCGGCCCGAAGCGCGCCCACCACCTCTACCGCGTCCGCCCGAAGGCGATCCTCCGCGACCAGGCGCATCACCTCCACGCCATCGACCGCGCAATGCAACAGACTTCCAGTTAAGGCGCGCTCCTCACCTTCCCATTCCGGGTCGTCCAACCCAGCGCCCATCGCGACCGCGTTGTGCCGCATCCAATCCCCATTTCCGACCAAGACCCGTTTGCCGGCGATCCGACCGCCAATACCGAGGCCAGGCCGCACCCGGACCTCCGTGGCTGGTGTTCGCCGATGACCAAGCCCCGCCTCATCGGCCAACGACAGCACGGCGCGAGCCACGGGGTGTTCGGACACCGACTCCAGCGCGGCGACCCGTGTCAGGGTCTCGCGCTGCGATGCGCTGAGCGCACCTGCTCCCCGGGCGCTGCTCCAGACACCGCTGCGGTCGAGTACCGCGGTGACCGCCGGGCGCCCCTCGGTCAGCGTGCCGGTCTTATCGAACACGAAGTGGTCGATTCCCGACAGCGTCTCGAGCACGGCCCCGTTTTTCACCAGGATGCCGTGGCGCGCCCCCAATCCGGAGGCCACCGCAATGGCCATCGGGGTAGCCAGTCCGAAGGCGCACGGGCAGGTGATGATGAGCACGGCTGTCGCCGCCATCAGGGCCTTTTCAAGGTCATGGGAAACCCAGAGACCGAACGTCACCACCGCCAACGTCAGGGTCAGCGCGACGAACCAGGGCACGATGCGGTCGGCGACGCGTTGGATGGGCGCCTTACTCGCCTGCGCCGCCTCAACCAATCCGATGATCCGGCCCAACGCGGTGTCGCGCAGCAGGCCCGTCGCCTCGATGCGCAGCACACCTGCCCCATTCAGCGTCCCGGCCCAGACGGGATCACCGGGACCTCTCGTCACCGGCAGCGACTCCCCGGTCAGCATCGCCTCATCGACGCTGCTCTCACCCTCTCGCACCGTGCCGTCGGCCGGGATCGTCTCCCCGGGTCGAACCAGCAACCAATCGCCACACTGCACTGCCCGGATCGGCACAATCGCCTCCTGCCCATCCCGCAGTACCGTGGCAACCTTCGGCTGCAGGTCCAGCAACCTCTGCGTCGAGGCGACGGCCTGGCGCCGGGAGATCGCCTCCAGGTAGCGCCCAACCAGGATCACAAACAGGAAGTTGACAACCGTATCCCAATAGACGTGTCCCGAATCGGCGATCGTGACGGCAAGCGAATACAGGTAGGTAATCGACGCGCCGATGGCGATCGGCAGGTCCATGTTCAGATGCCATTGTCTCAGGCCAATCCAGGCGCCTTTGAAAAACGGCCAGCCGGAATAGAGCAGGGTTGGGGTCGCAATCGCAAAGCCAATCCAATGGAACAGACCCCGGAACTCACCCTCGTCGGCACCGGCGTAGAGCGCAATCGAGATCCACATCAGGTTCATCATCCCGAACCCGGCCACCGCCATGCGATAGAGCAGCGCGCGATTCTCGCGTTGCAGCGCCCCCTCGGCCGCATTTGCGTCGAACGGCACCGCGGCGTACCCAATGTCACCCAGACGCCGGAGGACCTGCGACAAGGCCAGACGTCGGTTGTCCCACTTCAACCGTAGCCGCCGTCCCGTGAGATTGACCCGCGCCTCCTCGACGCCGGGTACCCGCTGCAACCCGTTTTCGATCAGCCAGACGCAGGCGGCGCAGTGAATTCCCTCGACCAGCAGGTTAATCTCGCGGTGCTCGCCGAGGCCAGCCACGAATTCCTCCTGCACCTCGTCGAGGTCATAGAGCGCCAGCTGTTTGGGAAGCTCCGGCGGGGGACCGAGGATCTCCCCTTCGGCAGTACGTCGATAAAAGCCCTCGAGTCCGGCCGAATAGATCGCCTCGCACACGGAGCGGCATCCGGGGCAACAAAACACACGCTCCGCGCCAGCGACGGGCGCCGTGACCCGCGCCGCGTCCGACACGGGAAGGCCGCAATGAAAGCAGCGTTCAACGCTCGCCGCGCGGGTCTCGACGGCGAGCGGCCCAACCTCGGCCAAGCGCTCCACCGATTAGGGTTGCGCGACGCTGATGCGCTGCCCGAGCGTGTGCTCATCACCCCCGTCGCGCACCGCCACCAAGGTATCCCAGATACCGCTCAACGGGAACCGGGTGCGAATCGCATAGCGACCCGGCGCCTCCTCGACCATGGGTATCGAGAAATCCTGACCGGCATCGGATGGACGATAGGCATAGTAGGTGACCTCATCCGGCGAGACCGGCTGGCCGGCCTTGTCGACGACGACGACACGCACCACCGTGGGCACCCCTGCCTGGACATCGTCGGGCGTATCGATATTCATAACCCAGCCCGGCCCATCGGCCTGGCGCGAGGAGATCGTGCGCTCCACGTGCCGCCCCCGCTCGTAGTAATCGTCGACGACCAGCCCGGGATTGGTCGCGAAGGCAAACCAGATCATCACCGCATTGACGACGAGCACGACGATGACCAGCGCAAGCCAGCCAATCACCCAGGGGCTGCGCCAGGCTGAGTCGCGCACGAGGTCTTTGGCAGCCGATCCGTTCATCGTGGGAGTATTCATCAGCGGGATTGAGGTCTAGGTATCTCTTTAGGTAAGGATGATAGCGCTCGCTCGGCACGGGGTCGGCCGGCGCACGCGCTCAGCCCGGCGGCAGGTAGCTCGCTGCGGTCCGGGGTCGCCCTCCGACGAGGCCTGCGCGCCGCCCGGCATCCAGCCAGGCTGGACAGTGTCAGCCCGAGCCGATGCCCACGTCAACGCGGCCGCGGACCGAAGAACGCACTCTCGCGCTCGGCGTCTGCCTTTTCGCCAGTGGGCAGCGTCGCCTCCGCGTGGAAGGTCAATGGGATATGCTCGGCATTGAGGTCGCGTCGCTTGATCTTGACAAACACGATTGCCGGTGTGACCTCGCCGTGTTTGAGATGAAACGGCTCATCGGCGCCGACCAGCTGCAGCGGAGCGCCCGCCGACGCGCTAACCGTCACGACCAGGTCGTCATTGGATTTGTTCAACAGCTTCAATGTGTATTTGTTCTGGATCGAGCCATCGCTGAGCTGCACGAATAGCGGCGCCCGTTCGTGCAGCACCTTCAGCTCGATTGCCGCCAGCGTGGACAGGCCGTAGACAATGCCCCCGAGGGCCAGCGCGAGAATAGTCGTGTACACCCACACGCGCGCGCGCATGAACAAGGGCTTGACCGGTACACCCTCCACCTCGTCGAGCGACGCATAGCGCACCAGCCCACGGGGACGGCCCACCTTGTCCATCACCGCGTCGCATGCATCGATGCACAGTCCGCAGGTGATGCACCCCTCCTGCTGCCCTTGCCGAATATCCACGCCGGTTGGACACACGGCGACGCACTGTTTGCAGTCCACGCAATCGCCCGTGGTCCGGTTCGACTCCGTCTCGCCCTTCTTCATGCGTCCGCGTGGTTCACCCCGACCCACATCATAGGTTGGAACAATCGTCGACTTGTCCAGCATCACGCCCTGGATCCGAGCATAGGGGCAGAGCCAGAAACAGGTCTGCTCCCGCAGCCAGCCCGCGAGCACGTAGGTGCCGCCGGTAAACAGGCCCACCGTCATGTAGGCGGCGCTGTTGGCATCGCCGACGAAAAAGTCCCGCCCCAGCGGCCCAGCCCCATAGAACCAGGCAATAAAGCTGTAGCCGGTCGCGAAGCCGATCAGCAACCAGATGGCGTGCTTGGACGCCTTGAGCACGACCTTCCGCGCGCTGACCGGGGCCTGTTCGAGCTTTCGCCGCTGCTGTGGGTTACCTTCCAGCCTTTCCTCGATCCAGGTAAACACATCGGTCCAGACCGTCTGAAAGCAGAAGTAGCCACAATAGACACGACCGACCAGTGCCGTCGCGACAGCCAGCAGGATGGCGAAAAACAACAGGAGCAACGACAGCATCCAGAAATCCTGCGGTAGCACCGTAACGCTGAACAGGTGGTACTGGCGATTCGGGATATCGAAGAGCACCGCCTGGCTGCCATTCCATTTCAGGTACGGCCCGAGGAAAAACACGAGCCAGACCGACGCCGTGGCCCATTTGATTCTGCGCCATTTCCCGGCCACGCGCTTCGCGTGGATGGTTTCGCCGCCCGTGTTGATATGCCAGTGTTCGGCCTCGGCGTAGATGTCGTCGATCTGCGCCGGCGCTCTACTGGTCTGCGTGCTGTTCATCGATGGGGTCCTCCGGACACGAGGGTCCGCGCTCTGGTTGGCGGCCGTGTGCTCTCTTCGAGCGCTCGCGGGTTAACCGGATAATCTAAGGATTCGGAAACGCTGCTTCAATGCGATTTAACAACCGCAACAGTCCGGAAATTCCGTTTTCAGGCACAAAAAAAGGGGGATACACGATCCCCCTCCTCTGGTCGTTTTCTCAGCCGACCACGCTACAGCAGGCTATATACGGCTCCCGCCGTGCCCAACATCAGGCCTGGCCTTCGTGCCGGTGCCTCTCCGCGTCTTGGTTCATCAACCTGATGACCTTCCAAACGAGGTAGGCGATGATAATCACGGCGATCCCAACGCTGATGATGGAACCCCAGAATACCGCGTCTAGGTGCATGTCATCCTCCTAATCTATTATTTTTAGATGCGGGTGCCACGGGAACCGATTGGGCACCACGCCTCTAGTCTGCTTGCTGGCTTGCCGACCAGGGCGGGTTCGCAGCACCGCCGTTGGTCGACGATCGAACGCCTATTGGCCACCCCCGAGCGAGTGCACGTAAACGGTCAGCTTCTTGATCTGCTCCGGGTTGAGCTTGCCATCGAGCTGGCCGAGCTCGGCGAACGCCGGCATAACCGCGTTTCGCGTCTGCTCAACACCGGGCTGGTTGACCCCGTACATGATCGTGTGCTTGGCACTGTCGACCCCGCCCGGCTCAAACCGCCAGATGCCGTCGGTCAGGTTGGCGGCACCGACGGTGACCACGCTGCCATCCGGGAGCTCGGCGAGCACCCCATTGGCGGCCTGGCCGTGGCACGCGGTGCAGCCCTTGGCCGTAAACAGCGCCCAGTCCGCATCGCTACCCTTCTCGCCGTCGCTCAGACTCACAACGAAATTGGCCAGTTGGTCCACCTCCGCCTCGGTGAGAATGTCCTTGTGCGCCGTCATCGCCCCTTTTCGACCAATGGAGATCGTCTCCGTGATCTTGGCCAGCGACCCCCCATACAGCCAGTCATCGTCGGCAAGCACCGGATATCCAGGGTTGCCCTGACCTCCACTGCCATGACAGGCCGCACAGTAGTCGCCGAAGAGGACCTTCGAAGACGCAAGGGTGTACTGGGTCAAGCCCGGGTCCTTGAGGATCTCCTCGGCGCTCATCCCGGCGATCTCGCTGTCGTACTTGGCACGCACCGCCTCGACTTGGTCGACGCCCTTCTGGTACTCCTCCATGGAGGTCCATCCGAGGATGCCCTTCGTGTAGCCGTCACCATCCTTCGTTGGCCAGGGCATGGGCCAGGACGGATAGAGAACCGTATAGGCGATGAACCAAATCAGCGATGCCCAAAGCGCGATCATCCACCACTTTGGCGGTGGGTTACTGAGCTCGCGCAGGTTGTCGTCCCAGAAGTGCCCGGTATTGTTCTCGCCGGGGAATGGGTTATTTTCCGCCATCGTTTTCTCCGATGTCTTCGTCATCGTCATCGAATGGGATGTTTCGCTTCGCTTCGAGAACGTCCCGATTCTTTGGCCGAAATACCTGGAAGTAGGCCACAACCATCAGGAGGAAGATGACGACCGTCAGGATCGTGCCGAACCAGTCGGTCGCCGTCATCGCATCCCAGTCCGTGTGGAAGTATTCCACCAGGCTATTCACGGTACTCGACACCAGGCTCCAGCTTGGCCATGGTTCCCAAGACCTGCAGATACGCGACCGTGGCATCCAGCTCGGTCTTGTTGGCGACGAGCGCGGGCGCCGCTTCGATATCGGCGTCGCTGTACGGAACACCGATGGCACGCATCCCCTTCATGTGAGCCTGCATGGTTTCGCCGTCGACCATCTGCTTGTCGAGCCAGGGATAGTTCGGCATGACGGACTCGGGCACGACCGAGCGGGGCGCCCGCAGATGCTGCCGATGCCACTCATCGGAGTATTTCCCCCCGACGCGGGCCATGTCCGGCCCGGTCCGCTTCGAGCCCCACTGGAACGGGTGGTCGAACATCGACTCCGAGGCCAGCGAATAGTGCCCGTAGCGCTCACGCTCATCGCGGAACGGACGAACCTGCTGGGAGTGGCACAGGTAGCAGCCCTCGCGCTGGTAGACGTCGCGCCCCGCGAGCTCAAGGGCGGTGTAGGGGCGAATGCCGTCGCCGGTCTTCCAGTTCCACGTCTCCTTGCCTGTCTCGTCGACACTGACGATCGGCGTCTTGCCGGCCTCGGCCCAGACGATCTCGGGGAACCGATTCGCTTCCTCGGTGCTCTTCAGATAGAAGAGCGGGACGATCTCGACGATGCCGCCCACCGACAACACCAGCGCCGTCACGATCAGAAAGCCCCAGATATTGCGCTCCAAGCGCTCCTGGAGCCCCTTGGGTGGGGTGTTCTTCTCAGCCATTTTTGATTGCCTCCAGGGATTCTCAGGCCGCAGCCGGGGCCGCGCCGCCGCGGGCCGCACGCAGACTGCCTTCGGCGGTGGACTTACGCAGCGTCAACAGCACGTTCACCAACATGATCACGGCACCGATGAGGAAGATGCCGCCACCGACCGCGCGCATGGCGTAGTAGGGGTGCATTGCCGCGACAGACTCGACGAACGTATAGGCCAGGGTGCCGTACTCGTCGTACGCGCGCCACATCAGGCCCTGCATGATGCCGGACACCCACATGGCCACGACATAGATCACCGTGCCGATGGTGGCGGTCCAGAAGTGGACGTTCACGAGCTTCTCGGACCACATCTCCGTATGCCAAAGCCGAGTCATGAGATGGTAGATCGCACCGATGGAGACACCGGCGACCCAACCGAGCGCGCCAGAGTGGACGTGTCCAATGGTCCAGTCGGTGTAGTGCGACAGCGCGTTGACTGTCTTCAGCGACATGACCGGCCCCTCGAAGGTGGACATCGCGTAGAAGGCAAGTGCAATGATCAGGAAGCGCAGCACGTAGTCGGTGCGCAGCTTATCCCATGCCCCGGACAGGGTCATCATACCGTTTACGGCGCCACCCCAGGATGGGATGATCATGGCCAGCGACACGGCCGCGCCCAGCGAGCCGGTCCAGTCGGGAAGCGCGGTGTACTGCAGGTGGTGGGCACCGAGCCAGACGTAGCCGAACATCAGCGCCCAAAAATGGATGACCGACAGTCGGTAGGAGTAGACCGGACGATTGGCCTGCTTCGGCACGAAGTAGTACATGATTCCGAGGAAGCCCGCGGTCAGGTAGAAGCCTACCGCGTTGTGGCCCCACCACCACTGGATCATCGCGTCCTGCACGCCCGAGAACAGGCTATAGGACTTGAACACCCCAACCGGAATGGCCAGGCTGTTGACCACGTGCAGATAGACAATCATGATCATCATGCCGAGGTAGAACCAGTTCGACACGTAGATGTGCGAGCTCTTGCGGATCGCGATCGTCATGATGAAGTTGAACGTAAAGGCGAGCCAGACGACAGCAATCAGGATGTCGATCGGCCACTCCAGCTCGGCATACTCCTTCGACTGGGTCAGACCCAGTGGAAGCGTCACCACGGCCAGCACGATGATCGCGTTCCACCCCCAGAACGTGAACCACGCGAGCTTGTTGCTCCAGAGCTTGACGCCACAGGTCCGTTGGACCGTGTAGAAAGCCGTGCCCATCAGGGTACAGCCACCAAACGCGAAGATCACCGCGTTGGTGTGTAGCGGACGCAGGCGCCCGAAGGAAATATAAGGGCTGTCAAAGTTCAGAAACGGCCAGGCCAGCTCCGATGCGATGTACACCCCAACGGCCGCGCCCACCACCAGGTAGACGACTGCCATCACCGTAAACCAGCGCACGACGTCAAAATCGTACTTCTGCTCGGCTGCCCGATCAGCTGTGGCTTCCATAGGACCCCCAAAGGACTGGGAAAAAAAAACGGTGTGAGGGCCTTCCCGCCCCATGTGTTGAGTCTGCCGACTCCCTGGCCTCGAACCGGCGCAATGACACTGGATCGACGGGCGAAAGTCAAGATGAGCCCGGGATTTCGGACGACCTCAGGCGCAAGCTCACACGCTTTTCATTGATCCTGATCAGTTCCCACCCCGTCGACGGTCGCAATCCAGACCCCTGAAAAACCAATCGTTTAACGCTGGTATCAAGGAAGTCCGCCCGGGCCAGCAGGTCCGCTTCGGGCGAGTGCGATCGGCCTGCCGCCGGGGTGCGGTCGTGGACCGGGCATTTCGGGTCGGGCACGGAGGATGGGCCCGGTACGCGTCGCGTGCGTGCTCCCTATCCGAAAGAAGACGCCGCATGGCGACCCGATTCGAAGGCGCCGGGACGAGGCATCGCGACCCACGCGCGGGGGTCCTTCGGACCCGTGGCGCCGATCTGGATCCTCGGGTGAAGAGGACACGCGCATCCTGTCTCACGCCGTCGCCGTGCGGCGGTTGCAACACCACCAACGACAGGTCAACGCCTACTTGAAGAAGGAATCGACCGAGAAGCCCTCTTTCTCGAGAATATCGCGCAGCCGGCGTAACGCATCCATCTGGATCTGACGCACCCGCTCACGGGTGACGCCCAGCTCTTGGGCGACCCGCTCCAGGGTGGAATGCTCGTAGCCATGCAACCCGAAGCGCCGCTCGACAACCTCGCGCTGCTTGTCGTTGAGCTTATCGAGCCAATGGTCGAGATTGGACTGGATATCGCCATCCTGGATGTCGTCACTGGGGTCGTGCGCGGCATCGTCCTGCAGCATATCCACCAATGGTTTGTCGGCATCCTTCCCGTAGGGCGTATCCACGGAGGCGATGCGCTCGTTGAGACCAAGCATTCGCTTGACCTCGGAGATGGGCTTTTCCAGCAGATCCGCCACCTCTTCCGTCGTTGGCTCGTGATCGAGCTGCTGGGAGAGCATGCGCGTGGCGCGAAGATAGACGTTGATCTCCTTGACGACGTGTATCGGCAGCCGCACCGTGCGCGTCTGATTCATGATCGCGCGTTCGATGGTCTGGCGGATCCACCATGTCGCATAGGTGGAAAAGCGGAAACCACGTTCCGGGTCGAACTTCTCCACCGCCCTGATCAGCCCGAGGTTACCTTCCTCGATCAGGTCCAGGAGCGGTAGCCCACGATTGAGATAGCGGCGGGCAATCTTGACCACCAACCGCAGATTGCTCACGATCATGCGCTGGCGCGCGCCGTCGTCGCCAAGCTGCGCCAGGCGGGAGAACTGCACCTCCTCCTCGGCGCTCAGCAGCTTCGACTCGCCGATCTCGTTCAGATACAGCCGCGTCGCGTCGAAATCGGCATCGCCGGCGAGGAACCGTGTCGGTACCTTCGAGCCATTTTCCTCTTTGTTATCGTCCCCGTCCGCGTCGCCCCCGGCGCCGGGATCGTGATCCGAATCGGTCAACAGCCCATCATCCACGTCGCAGACCAAGGGCTCTGTCTCCAGTTCTTCGTCCTGCTTTTCAGATGACGACGACATAGACCCCCCGGATCCGCCAGAATCGGCGACAGCTGTTCATCTTGTCCGTGGTAGGTACTGCAACGGATCGACGGCGCTGCCGTCTCTTCGGATCTCGAAATGGAGCAAATGCTCCCCGTTCGCGGCCTGCCCAACCTCGGCAAGGTGCTGTCCTCGCTCAACCCTGTCTCCTTCGTCGACGAGCAGCCGGCGGTTGAAGCCGTACGCGCTCAGGTAACGGCTGCTGTGCTTGACGATAATAAGGTTCCCGTAACCCTTCAGTCCACTGCCGCTGTAGACCACCACGCCCGCCGCAGCCGCGCCAACAGGTGCCCCCTCGGCCGCGGCGATTCGGATCCCCTGGCGGGTCCGGTCACCCGGCCGAAAGGTCTGCTCCACCGGGCCTCTTATCGGCCACTGCCACGTGACGCCCGAGGCCGGGCCAAGACTTCCCGGCGGCTTCGATTGGGTAGCGACGGTCTTGACTGCCCGCGCCCGGCCCGACGATGCCTTGCCCCCCCCGGCGCCGCGGCGGTCACCGCCCGCCAGATCGCGCCCGTCCGGGGGCGCCACACGCAACAACTGACCGGCATAGATCGGATAGGGCGGGCCAAGGCGATTCCACTGTGCCAGGGTGCGTAGCCGCAGATGCCGCCGCTCGGCTATCTCGCTGAGGGTGTCACCGCGGCGAACCCGATAGTAGCCCGGCGGCGCAGGTCCGTAGCCGTCTCGGCTGTCCACCGGCGCCAGCCAACCCGACCCGCACCCAGCCAGCCACAGCGTCATCGCCGTCAGCAGTCCGAGCCGCGCGGCCCGCTCGATGCCCATCCCAGACATGACCCGAGGGCGATCCGGCGCGCTAGCGCAGCAACAATACCAGCACGATCAGCAGGATCATCAGCCAGCCCATCAGATCGACGTAGCCACGTAACCTGCGCTCCATGCGTTCCCCACCCCATGCCATCAGCGCCGCGACGAGAAAGAAGCGCGTGCCACGTCCGATGGCCGAGGCGAGCACGAACGGCACCAACGCCATCGCCAACACCCCCGCGGTGATCGTAAAAATCTTATACGGAATCGGTGAAAAGCCCGCCAGGAATACCGCCCAGACACCCCATTCGTCGAACCATTGCCTGGCGCGGACGAAGGCCTCGTGATAGCGCCCGCCCTCGCCCACCAGGGGTTGAATCAGATCAAACGCGAAAGTGCCGATCAGGTAGCCGAACAGGCCGCCGGCGACCGACGCCAGCGTCGTCAACAGGGCAAAGCGCCACGCCTTGGAGGGCTGCGCCATGCTCATCGGCGCCAGCATCACGTCCGGCGGAATCGGGAAAAACGACGACTCCGCAAAGCTCAGGCCACCCAGATACCAGGGTGCATAGCGATGGCGCGACCAGGACATCACCCGATCATAGAGGACGGAAAACAGTCGCATCAGGCGATTCCTCCCAACAGGGGTACGAAGGTCACGGGTTGCAGGACCTCGTGGCTAAATCCCGCGGCGGTTCGCGTCACGCGCACGAGCATCTGCTCGCTCCCACGCTCTGAGCCGGTGCCGATCGGCAGCACCATGCGGCCCCGCGGCGCGAGTTGCTCGGCGAGCAGGCGGGGCACCCCGTCCGCCGCGGCGGTCACCAACACGCCGTCGAACGGCGCGTACTCCGGCCATCCCTGCCCCCCATCGCCATAGCGCAAACGCACGTTGCGAAGCTGTAGCCGTTTGAGCCGCTCCGCCGCGCTGCCGCACAGCGAGGCGATACGCTCGATGCTGTAGACGCGCCGTACGAGTAACGCCAGCACCGCGGTCTGAAACCCCGAGCCGGTGCCGACCTCCAGCACCGTGCCACAGGGACCGGATTCCAGCAGCGCCTCGGTCATCCGCGCCACCATGTAGGGCTGCGAGATCGTCTGCCCATGACCAATGGGCAGCGCCGAGTCCTCGTAGGCGCGGCTGGCCAGGGCCTCGTCGACGAACAGGTGACGAGGCAGCTGGCGCAGCACGTCGAGGACCCGCTGATTGGAGATCCCCGCGTCGCGCAGCCGCGCGATGAGCCGTTCGCGGGTGCGCAGCGACGTCATGCCGCTTCCGAGGAGGGTGCTGCTGTCAGTCAATGCAAGCCGTCCAACCATCGTCCCAGGGAGGCCAGGGCAGCATGCCGAGTGAGGTCGATCTGTAACGGGGTAATCGACACATACCCCTCCCGCAGGGCGTGAAAATCCGTCCCCTCGCCCGCGTCCTGCTCCGGGCCCGCCGGGCCGACCCAGTACATGGGACGACCACGGGGATCGGTCACGCGGGTCACGGACTCCGCCTTGTGCCGATGCCCCAGCCGTGTCGCGACAGTCCCGCGGATCTGTTCCGGGGGCAGATCCGGTACGTTCACGTTCAGGATGGTGCTCGGCCCCATCCGCGCATCACCCAGATTGCTGATCAGCCGGCTGGTGATCCCGGCCGCGCTCGCCAGATGACGCGGACGGGCGGAATCGATCGAGACGGCGATCGCCGGCAGTCCAAGAAAGCGGCCCTCGGTGGCCGCCGCGACGGTGCCCGAGTAGATCACATCGTCGCCCAGGTTCGGTCCGTGGTTGATGCCCGCGACGACGAGGTCTGGCTCGCGGTCGAGCAGGCCGGTAATGGCCAGATGCACACAGTCCGTCGGCGTTCCGTTGACGCGAATGAAACCATTGTCGAGGCGTTCGGCGCGAATCGGGACATCCAGCGTCAACGAATTGCTCGCGCCGCTGCGGTCGCGATCCGGCGCGACCACGGTCACCTCGCCGAGCCGGGACAGCACGTCATACAACACATGCAGACCCGGCGATC
This sequence comes from Chromatiaceae bacterium, assembly GCA_040775095.1. Classification (GTDB taxonomy): domain Bacteria; phylum Pseudomonadota; class Gammaproteobacteria; order Chromatiales; family Chromatiaceae; genus JAXGTD01. The sequence goes on from JAXGTD010000077.1 coordinate 17,738, forward strand.
GGTAGCCGTCGTCGTTGCTGAGCAGGATGTTCATGGGGTGCACATCTTCCGGCAGGCTGGTGAGCGCAGAAACGGGGACTCACCGGGCCCACAATCATACCGTAACCAGCAGCGGCCCACATCCGCCGCCAGGTGGCGTCGAGGCGGTTGTTATACTTTCGATGCGTCGTGCGCCAGTAAACCAGAAAACCGATGAAAAAACGACTACAGGATGCTGATTCTGAGCTATTTAAGGCTGAAGTGGAAGACGCCGAACCACTGCGGCACGAGCTGGTGGAACCCTTTCGCAGGCGCCCTCCTCCGATCCCCAGACCGAGCCTGGCGGAGTCCGACGAGACAACGCCGGCGACCCTGTCGGAATCGGAGGTGGAGACCCACGACTATCTGCTCTTCGCCCGCCCTGGGGTGCAGAAGCGCGTGTTGTACGACCTCCAGCGCGGTCGCATCGACATCGGGCTCGAGTTGGACCTGCATGGCATGTCCGCCGAGTATGCCCGCGCGATACTACGGGAATTTCTCGCCGACTGCGCCGCACGTCGGGTGCGCTGCGCCCGCATCATTCATGGTAAGGGATTCGGCTCGGCCGCACGCCAGCCGGTGCTCAAGAGCCGGGTCAATTATTGGCTGCGGCTGCGCGCCGACGTACTCGCGTTCTGTTCGGCGACCCGCCGCGATGGTGGTACCGGCGCGGTCTATGTGCTCTTGCGCAACCCCGACAAGGATCGCCCACGCCGGTTCGACCGCCGATAGCCCCGGGAAGTGCGGATCCGGTGCTACTGGTGGTCGGAGAGCCGGCTCGGTCCACGGCAGATGCAACCGGGGTCAATCGAGGCCGGGTGGTTGACCACCGAGAGTGACCGCAACCACCTCGACGGCACCGTTGCGAAAGATCCCGAGCATCACCTCATCGCCGATCTCGTAGTGATCCAGCAGGTCGATGAGGTCCGACATGCGGGCGACCGTCTCGCCGTCGACGCTCTGGATCACGTCACCGGGGATGACCTCCCCCGCCGCGTTCAGCCGCGTCGGCACGAGCCCGGCCCGTGCCCCGGGGGACTGGGGTTCCACCCGCAGGATCAATACGCCCGCGATTCCCAGCCTGGTCAGCACGATGCGGCTCGCCTCGTCATCGGCGACAATGCCGATACGCGGGCGCACGTACCGACCCAGTGCAACCAGTTGCGGGACGACCCGGTTGACGATATCGACGGGGACCGCGAAACCAATCCCCGAGAAACCGCCGGTCGAGCTGTAGATCGCGGTATTCACACCGATCAACCGCCCGGCACTGTCGATCAGTGGCCCGCCGGAATTGCCCGGATTGATCGCCGCGTCGGTCTGAATCAGCCGGCGGATCTCCATGCCGTCCTCAGAGTAGATAGTCCGGTCGAGGGCCGAGACGATCCCCGTGGTGAGGCTGGAGTCCAGCCCGAACGGGTTGCCGATCGCAAACACCTTTTGCCCGACACGCAGATCCGCGCTCGTCCCGATGGGCAGCGGCCGCGGCCGCGAGATGGGAACGTCGATGCGCAGCACCGCGAGGTCGTGCGCGGGACTGGCACCGATCAATTCGGCGCGGAAGCGGCGCTGATCGGCCAGGCGCACGCGCGCGGAGGTGGCCTTATCGACAACATGGAAGTTGGTGACGATGTGCCCGAGCTCGTCCCAGACGAAGCCCGATCCGGTGCCGCGGCGCACCTCGTGCGGGTTGCGCGTCCAGGGGCTGTTGTCCGGCTCCGTGGTGGTGATCGAGACCACCGAGGGGCTGACCGCCTCGAAAATCTCGACGGTTGCCGCCTCGTCTCGCGCCAGATCGCCGCGGGCCGTGACGGCCCGCGGCTCCGCGCTGAGCGTGATCAGCCAGTGCTCGAGCCAGGGGCGCCCGGCGAGCAGCAGCAACAACAGGACTGCAGTCGGGAACAGCCAGCGAGATAACGGGATTCCATGCATGGCGTAAGCGGTGCGCGGCGCGGCGACGCGTCAGTATACTGCGCCCGCACCCATGAGCGCGCGACCGCGGGAAATCCACCCGGCCCGCCCCCAGATAGCTACGCAGCGATGGCGGGCCTCCCCGCCATTTCCAATCGTCACAACAGACGCCGTGCGTCACCAACGCCGTAGGAGCTGAATCCAATGACCAAGAACGTGGGTAAAATCGACCGAAATATTCGCCTCGCCGCGGGTGCGGTGCTGATCGTGCTGGGCATCCTGTCCCAACAGGTGCTCGTGACGCTGATCGGCGCGGTCCTGGTGGCCACGGGTGCGATCAGAATCTGCCCCGCGTATAGCCTGTTTAAGATCAGCACCGCGAAAGACGGCCGGTAACAACCGCAACCGAGCTGACTGGCCCCGTCGCGGCGGCCAGTCGCCCCGGCCGCGGCGGCCGTTGCCCGCCCCCTGCCCGCCGTGCGGGCCCGCCCCTCCGGGTGGATGGTCGGGTACGCAC
>JAXGTD010000078.1:0-20003 GCA_040775095.1 Chromatiaceae bacterium
CAACCAGCAGAGCCAGAACGCCGAGCTGGAAGACCCCTTCATCCTGCTGCACGACAAGAAGATCTCCAACATTCGTGATCTGCTGCCGGTGCTCGAGGCCGTTGCGAAGGCCGGTCGGCCGCTGCTGATCGTCGCCGAGGACATCGAGGGTGAGGCCCTGGCCACGCTGGTGGTCAACTCCCTGCGCGGCATCATCAAGGTCTGCGCCGTCAAGGCCCCGGGTTTTGGCGATCGTCGCAAGGCCATGCTGCAGGACATCGCGATTCTGACCGGTGCCACCGTGATCGCCGAAGAGGTTGGCCTGTCGCTCGAGAAGGCCACGCTCAACGAGCTGGGCTCGGCCAAGAAGGTCCAGGTCAACAAGGAAGAGACCACCATCATCGACGGCGCCGGTTCCGAGACCGACATCAAGGGACGCTGCGATCAGATCCGCGCCCAGGTCGAGGAGACCACCTCCGATTACGATCGTGAGAAGCTCCAGGAGCGTCTGGCCAAGCTGGCTGGCGGTGTTGCCGTCATCAAGGTCGGTGCCGCCACCGAGGTCGAGATGAAGGAAAAGAAGGCGCGCGTCGAGGATGCCCTGCATGCCACTCGCGCCGCGGTCGAGGAGGGCGTGGTCCCCGGTGGCGGTGTCGCGCTGGTGCGCGCGCTGTCGAAGGTCAGTGAGGTGGCCGGCGCCAACCACGATCAGGATGTCGGCGTGAAGATCGCCCTGCGGGCGATGGAGGAGCCGCTGCGCCAGATCGTCATGAATGCTGGTGACGAGGCCTCCGTTGTGCTGCACAACGTCACCGACGGTACCGGCAACTATGGCTACAACGCGGCCACCGGTGAGTACGGTGACATGGTGGCCATGGGTATTCTGGATCCGACCAAGGTGACCCGTACCGCGCTGCAGAACGCCTGCTCGGTTGCCGGTCTGATGATCACCACCGAGGCGATGGTTGCCGAGGAGCCCAAGGACGAGACCCCGATGCCGGGCGGTGGCGGCATGGGCGGCATGGGCGACATGGGCATGATGTAAGGCCCGCGTCCGGCGCTCGGACCATCGGGTCCGCGCGTCGTCCGCCGACGCTGGCCAGCCGGCGTCGGTGCAGGCTCCATGAAACCCCTGGCGTGTTGCGCCAGGGGTTTTTTTGTCTCTGCCTGGCGTCCCGGCGCGGGCCGGGTGGCACGCGCCTGTCGCCTGTGGGTGGCTAGTCGCGGCGCGTCGCCGCCAACCGGCGCTTGAGCCCGCCCGCGACCGGTGACGCGGTAGCGGGATCCTCGGGCCAGTGGTGTTTGGGGTAACGGCCCCGCATCGCTTTTCGCACCTCGGCGTAGGCGCCGCGCCAGAAGCCAGACAGGTCGCTGGTGATCTGCAAGGCACGGCCCGCCGGGGACAACAGGTGCAAGAGCAACGGCAGCCGGCCGTCGAACAGCGTCGGTGTCTCGATGGCCCCATACATCTCCTGTATCGGCACCGCCAACACCGGGCTCGGGCCGGTGCTGTAGTCGATACGCCGTTGCGTGCCTGCCGGCGTTGTCAGCATCTCGGGGGCCAGGTGCTCGATGCGCCGAATCCGCTCCCAGCCGAGCAGGTGACCGAGGCCGTGGGCGATGTCGATGGCGCGGACATCCGCAAGCCGCGTCTTGCCGCCGAGCCAGGGCCCGAGCCAGTCGGCCAGGTGCGCGTGCAGCCAGAGGTCGGAGAGGTCGGGCCAGCCGGCATCGGGTTGTTCCCGCGCGGCCAATGCCACGCGCCCCTGCAATTGACGCGCGCGCGGGCTCCAGCTCAGCGCCGCGGCGGGGTCGCGGCGCACCACCTCGAGCAGCACGCGCAGCGCCTGGGTCGGGTCATCGATGGGGCGCGGACGGGCATCGAGCAGGATGGCGCCGAGGCGGGTCTCGTTGCGGGCGCTCACCCGCGCGCCAGCCTCGTCCCAGTCCAGGGTTCGGACCCGTTCAATGCGCCTGGCGGAGACGGCCTCGAGGTCGGCCGCGGCGATGGGCAACGCGGCGCGGATGCGGTTGTCGCCGTGGGCAGCGTCCAGGTTCGCGACGACCAGGTAGGGCTCGACGAGTAGCGCGTCGCCGCGCGGCAGGATCGCCCCCGTGCCGTTGGCAAGCAGGAATCGGCCCTCGCCGGATGGGCCGCCATCGCGGTTCTGCGCGATGCGCTCGGGGTAGGCGAGCGCGAGCAGCCGCCCCGGGTCGGCCGGGGCCATCGCTACGGGTGCATCGCCGGCGCGCAGGAGTTGGCGAAACTGCCGGCTGAGACGGTCGATTGCGGACAGCCGCCGTATATCCAGTGACGGCGTCGGTTGTTTCCGCCGCCAGGCGGCCAGCCCCTGCAGGCGCGGCCGCAGGTCCGCCGGGCGCGTCTGCCCCGGCTGGCTCACCCAGGGATCGCGCTCGGATAACAGGGCGGCGAGGTCGGCCGCCAGTGCCGCGGCCGCGCCTGGCGCGGCGGTGAGCATGTGCGCCAGACGCGGGTGAGCGGGCAGGGCGGCCATGCGCCGGCCCGCGCCGGTGATCGCGCCGCTGGCGTCGATGGCCCCGAGTGCGCGCAGCAGATCCACCCCCTGGGACCAGGCCGCTGGCGGCGGCGGGTCGAGCCAGGCGAGGCCAGCCGGATCGCTCAGGCCCCAGAGTGCCAGCTCCAGCACCAGTGGGGCGAGGTCGGCGTTGAGGATCTCGGGTGGGCGATGTGCGGGTCGGCCGCGCGCCTCGGCCTGGGTCCACAGCCGCAGACAGCGCCCGGGGCCGAGTCGCCCGGCACGCCCCGTACGCTGCTCCGCGGAGCTCGCCGGAATCGGTTCAGTGACCAGCCGGGTCAGCCCGCTGCCTGGCGCGAAGCGCGGCTTGCGGGTCAAGCCGCTGTCGATGACGATACTGACGCCTTCGATGGTCAGTGAGGTCTCCGCGATGTCGGTCGCGAGCACGACCCGGCGCCGTCCGCTGCCGTCCGGGCGCAGCGCGCGATCCTGCTCTGCCAGCGACAGGCTGCCGTGCAGCGGCAGCAGATCGACGCCGGTGCCGACGCCATCGGACAGCCGCGCCAGGGTGCGATGGATCTCCGCCGCCCCGGGCAGAAACGCGAGGATGTCGCCGCCGCCCGTCGTCGCCAATGCCTCGCGCACCGCGTCTACGACGGCATCGATCGGGTCCGTCGGCGATCGGGGAACGTGGTGGACCTCCACCGGCCAGGTGCGGCCCTCGCCCTCGATGACCGGGGCGTCGCCGAGCAGGTGAGCGACCGGGGCGGTGTCGAGGGTCGCCGACATCACCAGGATGCGCAGGTCCGGGCGCAACGCCGCGGCGGCGTCCAGCGCCAGCGCGAGGCCGAGGTCGGCGTTGAGCCCGCGCTCGTGGAATTCATCGAAGATGAGCAAGCGGCAGCCGGTCAGCTCCGGGTCGGACTGGATGCGGCGGGTCAGGATGCCCTCGGTCAGCACCTGGATCCGGGTACGCGGACCGATCCTGCGCTCGAAGCGCACCTGATGGCCGACACGCTCGCCGACCGGCTCGCCGAGCAACGCGGCCATACGCGCCGCGGCCATGCGGGCCGCGGGGCGGCGCGGCTCCAGCATCAGGATCCCGCCGTCGCCGAGCCAGTCGGCATCGAGCATGGCCAGTGGCACGCGGGTGGTTTTGCCGGAGCCGGTTGGCGCGGTGAGCACCGCGTGTCCGTGGCATAGCCGCTCGCGCAAGCGCGCCAGCAGTGGGTCGATGGGCAGCGATGGGCCGGGGAGCCGGGCCGCGGCGTGCCCGATGGCGGGGTCGTTCATCTGGGCATTCTGCCGAATTGTGGCGGGCCCTGCTCAGACCGGACGCACCCGGTCCACCCGCATTGACCCGGCCGGACCCCAATCGCGACAATAGCGCAAATGCCGTTTCCCCTGAGGTCACCACGATCATGCCCCTTGCCAGCGCCGAACGCACCATCCAACCATTATCGACGATTCGCGAGGTCAACCCTGGCAGCTTCGTCTTCGAACGCCATCAGGCGCTGCCACCGGCCTTTTGCGATGAGGTCATTGCGCGCTTCGAGGCGCACCCCGAGCAGCAGTACGAGGGGCGCATCGGTCAGATCCAGGAACGCGATCGCGCGATCAAGCAGACCACCGACCTGGTGGTCAGCAATAAGGAAAATTGGAAGGACGCCGACGAGATGTTCTTCCGCTCCCTGGCTGCGGCGCTGCGCGAGCTTCGTGAGACCTTCCCCTATTTCAAAGGCCCGTTCAAGGACATGGGCTACCAGGTCCAACGCTACCTGCCGGGAGAGTTCTACCACTGGCACATCGACGGCGGCAGCCATGAGTTCAGCCAGCGTCAGCTGGTGGCGTTGTGGTATCTGAACGATGTGCCTGGACCCGGCGGCGAGACCCAGTTCCTCTATCAGGACATCAGCGTGCGCCCCGAACGCGGCAAGCTGGTGTTGTTCCCGCCGTTCTGGACCCACGAGCACCGCGCCGCGCGGCTGGATGCCGGGGTCAAGTACATCGCGACGACCTGGGTCGTGTTCGCCTGAGCCGCGTGGCCGTGTCGCCCGATCGCACCGCCGCGCCGCGCCTGCTCGCGATCATCGAGCTGGGCGGATACCCCAACTTCATGCCGCTGTATCGCCGGCTCGGGTTCGATGTCGAGCTGGTCCAGTCCCAGCGCAAGGCGCAGGCGGCGCTGAAGAAGGCGCTGCCCGATGTCATTGTCGCCGAGTACAATTTCCAGTCCGACTTCCGCGACCGCAGCAGCAATCTTGAGACATTGATGGCCCGGCTGCAGCGCCATCCCCAGGTGCGCGTGATCTGCCTCCATCCGCCCGAGCACGCGGTCAAGCTCGAGGCGATGTGCACCCGCTTCCCGGTGTTTGCCGCACTGCCGCTGCCGGTGCACGAGGCGGCGCTGGAGGATGCACTGCATCGCGCGCTGCGGGACCCACCTCCCCAGGAGACCTGATTCCGGTGCCGCGGGGCGGCGCGCGCGGCCCCGCCGCCGCCGGCTCAGAATCCGGACAGCAGCGCCCGGCAGGCGCTCGGCGGCGGTGCCGGCTCGGACTTGGACGGCTTCTTGCTCGGGGAGCGCGCCTCCGCGCTGAACCACCAGGCGAGGTCGGAGCCGCATCCGGATCCCGCCGGCACCGGCGCCTGCAGCTTGCAGCCTGGGCTATCCTTCGGGCACTTCAGACGCACGTGGAAGTGCGCGTCGTGCCCCCACCATGGGCGCAGCTTGTGCAGCCAGCCGTTGTCGTTCCCGGCGGAACGACACAGCGCGCGCTTGATCCCCGGATTCACAAAGATACGGTCGACGGCCGGGTCTTCGGCGGCGGTTCGCAGCAGCCAGCGTTGATCCGGTCCCCAATTCGGGCCGAGCTGCAGGCCGCTTGGGTCGAGCATACTGGGCGGGTCGCGCCGCTCGGGCGTCGAGCGCCGCGCATCCGCTGCGGAATCCGCGAGCGTGAACCAGATGTCGACATCGAGCCCGTTCTGGTGGCTGCGATGCGACGAGGACATCAGGCCGCCGCGCGGCTGGGCCAGGTCACCGACCATGACCAGTCGGCCGTTGTGCCGTTGCATCGCGCGTCCGAGTCGTTCGACCAGCCGAACGTTGTCGGGGTGGCCGTAGTAGCGGTTGCGATTTCGCCGGATGCTGACGTATCCATCGCCTTCCGGCGGCAAAGCCTCCGCCCCGCCGATGCACCCGTTGGACGGGCCGCCAATCGCTGCTGGCCGGCCGGGCGCGGTGGTCTGGATGCGTGACCAGGGTGATTCCGCGGCCGTGGTCGGACCCGCCGCCGCGAGCGCGCCGACCAGCAACAACACCGGGACGAAGAAGCGGCCACCGCGGGGCGGCGTGCCTGATGCGGGAAAACGCGTGCGCGCGGACCGTACTGCCATGACCGTCTCTCCGGTGATGCGGGGGATGCGTGGGTGGTTGTAAGAGGGGGGACAGCCACGCGATTCTAGCCCGAAAAGAGGGCCTCGCGCTGGTGGGGCGAGGGGTGCGCTGGCGGCGCCTCAGAACGGCCAGATCAGCGGCACCAGCCCAATCGTGACGGCACCGACCAGCAGCGTCGCTGGGATGCCGACTCGCAGAAAGTCAGAGAAACGATAACCGCCGACGTTGAAAACCATCAGGTTGGTCTGATAGCCGATCGGGGTCGCGAAGCTGGCCGAGGCGGCGATCATCAGCGTGACCATGAACGGCGTCGCATCGACGCCCATGATCCTGGCGGTATCCATCGCGATTGGAAACACCAGCACCGCGGCGACGTTGTTGGTCGCCAGCGCCGTCAACACGGCGGTCGCGACGAACACGAGAGCGAGCGACAGCCAGGGCATCCCTTGCGCGAGCTCGATCAGCGAGCCGGCCAGCAGCGAGGCGGCACCGGTCTTCTCCAGCGCGGCGCCGATGCCAAACGAGGTCGCGATCACCACCAGCACCTGCCAGTCTGGCGCGCGCCGGGCGACGCGACCGACGGTGCAGCGGGTAAAGATCATGGCGCCAGCGGCGAGCAGCGCCGCCTCGAGCATCGAGAGCAGCTCGGTGGCGACCAGCAACACCATCGCGGCGACGATGGCCAGCGCGATCGGCGCCCGCGCGTGGGTCAGCGGGTGGTCGTCGCCGAGCTGGCTGACCACGAGGAAGTCGCGGGAGTTGCGCTGTTGCAGCGCGAACTCCGGTCGGCATTCGAGCAAGAGGGTGTCGCCGGGGGCCAGTGCGATGTCGCCGATCTTGCGTTCGATGCGCTCGCCATTGCGCGACAGCGCGATGATGACGGCGTTGTAGCGTGAGCGGAAGCGTCCCTCGCGCACCGTGAGGCCGATGAGCGGACACTTGTTCGACAGCACCGCCTCGACAAAGCAACGGTCCTGGCGCGGGCCGCCAAGCTTGAATACCTGATCCGTGGCCGGGACTAGACCCCGCGTGCGTTGCAGGTCGAGCACCGAGTCGACGACGCCGGCGAACACCAGTCTGTCCCCGGCCTGCAGCACCTCCTGGGACGAGACGGCGGGCATGATCTGGCGGCCGCGCTCGATCTCCACCAGGAACAGGCCCGGCAGCTGGCGCAGCCCGGCCGCCTCGATACTCTTTCCGATCAGCGGACTGGCCGGCTCGACCAACATCTCGACGGTGTAGCGACGCACGTCCTCGAAGCTCGCGGCGGCCGAACTGCGTTTCGGTAGCAGCCAGCCCCCGGCCAGGGTCAGGAACAGCAGCAACGTGACCGCGACGGGCAGCCCGATCCAGGCCAGCTCGAACAGCGTGAAGCCGGGTGCTCCGGTGCGTGCCGTGTACAGCCCGTCGACCACGAGGTTGGTGCTGGTGCCGATCAGGGTGCAGGTGCCGCCCGCGATGCTGGCGTAGCTGAGCGGGATCAACAGGCGCGAGAGCTCCAGACGGTGCCGCTTGGCCCAGTCCAGTACCGCCGGGATGAAGATCGCGACCACGGGGGTGTTGTTCAGAAACGCGCTCAGCGCGGCCACCGGCACCATCAGACGCAACCGTGCCCCGGTCTCCGTGCTGGGCCGCCCGAGCAGTGATTGGCCGATCCAGCCGACCGCGCCGGTCTCGGTCAGTCCGGTGACGACCACGTAGAGGACCGCCACGGTCAGCATGCCCGGGTTCGAGAAGCCGGCGAGGGCCTCGGCCGGGGTCAGCACGCCGCCGACCAGGAGCAGCGTCAGCGCACCGGTGGTGACGATGTCGGGTGCGATGCGGGTGCGTACGAAGAGCACGAAGCAGAACACCACGATCGCGATGCTGAACCAGCCCTGCCAGCCAAGGGATTCGATGGCTTCCATGCGGTGCTCGGCGTGCCGAGCTCAGCCGCCTCGCTGCAGCGCCTCGTAGCGCGCCTTGAACGCCTCCTGCCGCAGCCGCTCGGCCTCCTGCTCGGTGGCGAGCAGCGGCCCGTCCTGCCAGGTGCCGCTGGCATGGTCGAAGACCGAGAAACGCCAGCCCTTGCCGACCCGGAACACCTTGGTCACGTCGTTGCCGGCCTGGGTCATGGCCTCCATCTTGCTCATGCCTGCCGCCGGGGCAGAGGCAGCCCCCGTGGCGGCGGCCGAGACCGCGTCGCTGTCGGCGGGCGTCTCGTCGCGGAAGCGGAACTGGGTGTTCTGGATCTCGCCGTGCAGGTCCATCTCCACGGACTCGACGTCCGGCAGCCGGCTCAGGATGTAGCCGGCCATCATGACGCCGAGCTTCTGATTCTCGTTCTCGAGCGCGCTAAGCAGCTTGTCCGCGACGATCTGGCAGCGCTGCAGCCGGTCGGGGGCATCCACCCAGTCACGACTCATCTGCCAGCCCTTGTCCATGTCGCTGTCGAGCCGGGCGAAGAGCTCCTCGCCGTCGGCGACGACCGGATCAGGCACGTTCAGGGTGTAGACTTGATCATCGACGATGGCTTTCAGGATCATCCGCGGGCTCCGTTGACTGCATACTGGCACCGTATTCTAACCCCCCCGGCCGGTCGTTGCCGCGTCGGGCGGCGAATAGCGATGTCCTGTCCGGGTCGGGCCCGGCGCGGCTTGGGCAGGGCCCCCGCGTTTGCAGGCGGTGTCGGGGCGCCGCGCTGCGCGGGATCGACTTGGCGCCCACGCTTGTGGACCTCGCGATGCCTGCCATGGGCTCACTCTACCTTGGTACACGATCCATGTTGCTCACCATTGAAGGCCTGCTCAACGCGGCCCAGCTCGAGAAGATCCATGAGGTGCTTGCGCACGCCGAGTTTGTCGACGGGCGCCTGAGCGCGGGATTCGCCGCCCGACGGGTCAAGCGCAACCAGGAGATGCGCCAGGACCCGGATCGGATGAAGCTGCTGATCCGGATCCTGATGGCCAGTCTGGGCCATCACGAGACCTTCCGCTTTGGCGTGCTGCCACACCGGGTGGCCGACCCGATCTTTGCCCGTTACCAGCCCGGCATGACCTACGGCGATCACGTCGATGACCCGATCATGGGCACCACCGGGCCGCGGTTTCGCTCCGACGTGTCCATGACCGTCTTTCTGAATCCGCCCGAGGACTACGACGGCGGTGAGCTGGTGGTGCGTACCTCGTTCGGCCAGCGCCGCGTCAAGCTGGCCGCCGGCGACGCGGTGATTTACCCGTCTTCGAGCCTGCACCACGTCGCCGAGGTCACGCGCGGCGAGCGGATGGTGGCGCTGACCTGGATCCAGAGCTACGTGCGCGACCCGGCCCAGCGGGAGCTGCTCTATGAGCTCAACCTGGCCCGCGAGGCGCTGCTCAAGCAGGCCCCGGAGGCCGAGCACACCGGCTATGTCGATCGCTCCTATGCCAACCTGGTGCGCATGTGGAGCGACCTGTGAGCCTCCCGGTGATGCCAGAGACCGCCGGCCCGAGTTGATTCGCTTCACCGGCGGCCCGCGGAAGGAGGTGGGCGGCGGCGCTGGTCGAGCCCGGAACGTCGGTCTGCCGATTGACAGACGCATTGGTTCGGGGTAGCTTGCACGGCTTTCCGGGCGTAGCGCAGTCTGGTAGCGCACCACAATGGGGTTGTGGGGGTCGCAGGTTCGAATCCTGCCGCCCGGACCAAATCGAAACAGCACCTTATCCGGTGCACGGGAACGCGGTATCCGCTTGGTCGGAGCCGCGTTTTTTCGTCTCTGGCGGTGCATTTTCCCGGGCCGGTGCTGGCCGATCAGCGGCTTCCGGGGTATACACTGCTCCGGCAACCGCCAACCGGAGGAGAACCGCTATGCGCGCCCGTAACGGCCGTCGTCTCGCCGCGCTGTCCGCACTCTGTCTGTTCGTCCTGCCGCTGTCATTGGCCAGCGCATCCGCCAGCGCCGCGGCCCCCGCGCAGCAGCGTCGTGTGGTGGTCATCGAGGGGGCGGATTATTTCGGGCGCGACTACGACACCCTGCGGGACGTCGCCCTGGATGACTGCGAGACGGCCTGCCTGAACGACTCGCGCTGCCGCGCCTTCACGTTTAACCGGAAGTCCGGCTGGTGTTTTCTGAAGAGCGACCACGGTGAGCTGCGCGCCTTCGATGGCGCCGTCTCCGGACGCATTGTGACGGGTCAGGCGGATGCCGCCGATGAGCAGGCGATGCGCCTCTCCGAGCTGGCATTTCTGCCCGGCGGGTACCGGGACGAGGCGCAGGAGCTGCGTACGCGCATCGCGCAGGCGGGCGATGGCGCCGATGGCAGCTTCGACCAGATCGTCGCCGATGCGCGTGCCGCCTGGCATGCCGGCAATGCCGAGCGTGCCGCGGGCCTGTTCGCGGTGGCGCTGCGTCTGGCACCGGACAACCATGCGCTCTGGTTGCGGCTCTCCGACGCCGCGCTGGCCGCCGAGCCCAGCGACTGGAAGCTGCGACGGCGTTTCAGCGAGGAGTCCACCGCGGCGGCGATCAATGCCTACCTGAACGCCTCGGGCATCAGTGAGCGTGCCGCGGCCCTGACGTCGATCGGCCGTTCACTCGAGAAGCGCTCCGCCTGGCGACCGGCGATTCGCGCCGAGCGCGCTGCGCTGGCCCTGGTGGACGACGCCCCGTTGCGCACCCACCTCGATGCGCTGCTCGCCGAGCATGGCTTCCGCATCGTTGACCACAGTGTCTCGTCGGATGCGCGCGACCCGCGCATCTGCGTTCAGTTCTCGGATCCGCTCGCCCGTGACGCGCGCAACCTGGCCGACTACATTCAGCTCGACGACCCGGGTCTGGCGGTAGAGCCGGAGGACCGGCAGATCTGTATCGATGGGGTTCGCCACGGCGAGCGTTATCGGTTCCGGGTGCGGGCGGGGCTCCCTGCCAACGACGGCGAGCGTCTCGCCAAGGCCGTCGAGCTCGAGGTCTATGTGCGTGATCGCTCACCGGCGGTGCGCTTTCCCGGCCGGGCCTATGTGCTGCCCAGCGGCGGCGATGCGGCGCTGCCGATCGTCAGCGTCAACACCGGCGTCATCGCGGCGACCCTCTATCGCATCGGCGAGCGTGCGCTTGGTGGCTTCGTCGCCGACGAGACGCTGCTGACCCAGCTCTCGCGCTACGATGCCGAGGCCATTGCGGAGCGCCGCGGCGAGCAGCTCTGGCAGGGTGAGATCGATGTGCGTCCCGGTCTGGAGCAGGCCATGAACGAGGAGGTCACGACGGCCATCCCGGTCGCGCAACTGATCGGCTCGGCGGGATCCTCACGCATCCAGCCCGGCGCCTACGTGCTCACGGCGCGCCCGCGCGACGGCAAGGACGACGCGGATGCGCTCGCGACGCAATGGTTCGTTGTCTCCGACCTGGGCCTGACCGCGCTCGCTGGCAACGACGGTCTGCACGTTCTGGTGCGCTCGCTGTCCAGTGCCGAGCCCATCGCCGGGGTCCGCGTCCGGCTCGTGGCGCTGAATGAAGAGGTGCTCGGCGCGGCAGACACCGATGCCGAGGGCTACCTCAGGCTGGAGCCCGGTCTGCTGCGCGGCACCGGCGGCAACGCGCCGGCGTTGCTGATGGCGCACGGGCCGGGTGGCGACGACGGTTTCCTCGACCTGCGCGCGGCGTCCTTCGATCTCAGCGACCGTGGCGTCGACGGGCGCCCGGCGCCGAAACCGCTTGACGTGTATCTGGTCAGCGAGCGGGGTATCTACCGCCCTGGCGAATCGGTGCAGCTCACGGCGCTGGTGCGCGATCCCCATGCCGATGCGGTGGCCGACGTGCCGCTGACGTTCATCGTCAAGCGCCCGGACGGGGTCGAGCACCTGCGCGTGCAGGTGCCGGATCAGGGTCTCGGCGCGCATGCGCTCAGTGTGCCGTTGTCGGCCAGCGCCATGCGCGGGACCTGGCAGGTTCAGGTGTTCGCCGACCCGCAAGGGCCCGTGTTGGCGCAGGTGCCGTTCCTGGTCGAGGACTTCGAGCCGGAGCGGCTCGACTTCGCGCTGGAGGGCTCCGCCGATGCCATCGACCCGGCCGATCCGCCCAGCGTTGGCGTCGATGCCCGCTTTTTGTATGGCGCCCCCGCGGCCAATCTGACGGTGGAGGGCACGACGCTGGTGCGTTCCGCCGCGGGTCTCGCGGCCTGGCCGGGTTTCCGATTTGGCCTCGAGAGCGAGCAGATCGAGCCGCGGGGCACGCCGCTGCCCGGTGCCGAGACCGATGCCCACGGGCGCGCCCGGCTCGGTATCGAGCTGCCGGACATGGCGCCCACGAGCCGGCCGCTCGAGGCCCAGATCAGCGTGCGCGTGCTCGACGGGAGCGGCCGCCCGGTCGAGCGCGACCTGACCCTTCCCATCGCGGAGCGGCGGGCGCGCATCGGTGTCCGGCCGCTGTTTGATGGTGCCGTGGATCAGGGCGGCAATGCCGCGTTTGAGGTCATTGCGCTGGGTGTCGATGGGAAGCGCATCGCGCTGGCTGGTCTGACCTGGACCCTGTCCCGCGTGCAGACATCCTATCAATGGTATCAGACTGATGGCGACTGGAAGTTCGAGCCCGTCGTCAGCCGCCGCCGGGTCTCGAGTGGCAACATCGATCTGCCCGCGGGCGAGGGTGCCGCCGGGGCCGCGCGCATCGAGGCGCCGGTCGACTGGGGCGGCTATTCGCTGGTGGTGAGCGACACGGATGGCCGCGCGGTGCCGGCCAGTGTCGCCTTCGAGGCCGGCTGGTACGTCGCCCCCAAGGCGTTCGACACCCCGGACGTGCTCAAGGTCTCGCTGGACAAGGCCGAGTACCGAATCGGCGAGCGCGCGCGTGTGCGGCTGGAGCCGCGTTTCCCGGGCCTCGCGCTGGTCATGGTCGTGGACGAGGGCCTGGTGACGATGCAGCCGGTGGCGGTGCCAGAGGAGGGCGCCACCGTGGAGTTGCCGGTCACGGCCGCCTGGGGCCCCGGCGCCTATGTCACGGCCGTGCTTTACCGCGGCATGGATCTGGCCGCGAAGCGGATGCCCGCGCGTGCCATCGGTCTGCACTGGGTCAGTGTCGATCCCGGCGACCGGCGTCTTGCGCTGGCGCTGGACGTCGTGGAGAAGCCCTCGCCACGCGGGCCGCTGGAGATCGACCTGGAGATTGACAACCTGGCGCCCGGCACGGAGGCGTATGCCACCGTCGCCGCGGTCGATATCGGCATTCTCAACCTGACCCGCTTTGCATCCTGGGCGCCGGACGGCTGGTATTTTGGCCAGCGTCGGCTTGGGCTGGCGATCCGCGATCTCTATGGCCGGCTCATCGACCGCATGCAGGGTGAGCCGGGACGGGTACGCTCCGGCGGCGACGCGATGGTGCTGGCACAGTTCGAGGGGCCGCCTCCGAGCGAGGCCCTGGTCGCGTTTCACTCGGGCATCTTGCGTGTGGAGGATGACGGGCGCGCCCACGTCGCGTTCGATCTGCCCGATTTCAACGGCGCCGTTCGCGTGATGGCCATGGCCTGGTCCGACACGGGTGTGGGCCATGCGGCAAAGGACCTGATCGTGCGGGACCCCGTGGTGATCAGCGCTGCGATGCCGCGCTACTTGGCGCCCGGCGACCGCTCCCGACTGCTCGTGGAGCTGGCGCATGTCGAGGGTCCCGCCGGGCAGATGGAGCTGGCGGTGACCACAAGCGGCAATGGCCTGCGCCTCGACAACGATGGCGCCCCGCTCTTGGTGGATGTACCCGAGGGGCGCCGGGTCCAGCTGAGTCTGCCCGTGGAGGCCACCGCGATCGGCGACAACGCGCTGCAGATCACACTCGTGACCCCGGACGGTCGCGAGCTGACCAAGGACCTGCTGCTGGCGGTGCGCAGCCTCGAGCCGCCGGTGTTCACGACCACGGCGACGGTACTTCAACCCGGCGGTCCCGGGCTGACCCTGGATTCGGGGCTGCTGGAGCCGGACGGATCGGGTGGACTGCTGCCGGGCACCGAGGCCTGGCTGGCCTCGGTCAGCGGGGCCGGTCGCATCGATGTGCCCGGTGTGGTGCGCGCGTTGGACCGCTACCCCTACGGCTGCGCCGAGCAGATCACCAGCCGCGCCATGCCGCTGTTGTATCTCGATCCGGTCGCGCTCGCCGCCGGCCTGTCCGGCGACCCCGAGGTGCATGGGCGTATCGAGGAGGCAGTCGGCGATGTGCTGACCGACCAATCCGCCACCGGCGGTTTCGGGTCGTGGGGGCCGGGCAGTGGCGACCTCTGGCTCGATGCCTATGTGACCGATTTCCTGACCCGTGCCAAGGAACAGGGCTACGCGGTACCGCCGACGGCGTTCGCGATCGCGCTCGATAACCTGCGCAATCAGCTCGGCTACGCAGGGGACTTCGCGCGTGGCGGCGAGGACGTTGCTTACGCCCTCTATGTGCTGGCGCGTAATGGCCGCGCCGTGATCGGCGATCTGCGCTACTACCAGGAGACCAAGCTCGACGCCTTTGCCACGCCGATGTCCCGCGCCCAGCTTGGCGCCGCGCTCGCGCTCTACGGTGAGCGCGCGCGGGCCGCGATCGCGCTGCGCTCGGCGCTGGATCTCTGGCTCTCCGAGGCCGACGCGGGCGACTGGCGCGGCGACTATGGCTCGCATATCCGCGACGGCGCGGCGCTGCTGAGCCTCGCCGCCGAGAGCGGGACCGACGCCATCGACCTGCGCAAACTGGCGCAGCAGCTGGACCGGGCCTGGTCCGCGGCGCCCGATCCCAGCACGCAGGACCAGGCCTGGATGTTGATGGCGGCTCACGCGTTGATGGAGGGGGAGGCGCGGCCGCGGCTGCGCGTTGACGGGGTGCTCCAGGCTGGTCCGTTCTATCGCCGCCTCGATGCCGTCGACCTCGCCGCCACGTCGCTGACCATCGCCAACGCCGGAGAGGATCCCATCGACGCCCTGGTCACGGCCACCGGCGTGCCGCTGGACCCGCCACCGGCCTCGGGCAACGGCTACCGGATCGAACGTGCCTACTACGACCTCGATGGGCGCCGCGCCGATCCGGGGCGTGTGACGCAGGGCGATCGCATGGTCGTGTTGTTGACGGTGCAGGCCGACCGCCCGCGTGCGGCCCGGTTGATCGTGAACGATCCACTCCCCGCTGGCTTCGAGATCGACAACCCGCACCTGATCGGCGCGGGCTCGATCACTGGCATCCCCTGGCTCAACGTGGTCGACACCCCGGCCCACGTCGCGTTTCGCACCGAGCGTTTCATTGCTGCCCTGGACCGCGGCAAACAGGATCCTTCTCGATTCCAACTCGCCTATGTCGTGCGTGCCGTCTCGCCCGGGTCGTTCGCCCACCCGGCGGCGCTGGTCGAGGATATGTACCGCCCGGCCCGGCGCGCCCGCACCGGCCCCGGACGGACCGAGGTCGTTGTGCCCGGGCCTTGAGCCCTGGTCGCGGAGGACTGGAGCCATCGGCCGACCCCATGCGGGCAATTGCCGTCACGGCGATGAATGGAGCGGGGCATCAGCCCCATTGGAAGCTGCAACGGGGCCTCGGTACAAAGACAGACGGGTGGTCAGACCATCCGGTGCGCCGGTCGGGGACTGTCTCTATCGCTTCTGGGCCTGGTCGTCGAGATCCGGCTACAATGCGCCACAGAGCTCCGCGATCCCCATGTTGCGCGTAGTGACCCCGGGGCAGGTCAGCCCCGGCAGGCCCCTGTCCGGTTACGGCACCAGGAGGCTACCTTGAGAAATTCCAAGGGGCCCCTGCGGCGTAGGGTGCGGGCACGCGGAGACCTTGTCTGTCGAGCGCCGTCCTGAAGAGTCGCGGCAAAGGGATCTGTCAGGCGCCGGGGGCGGTGCGGTTGGTGTTCGACTCCATGGCTCCTTGCGCGTCTCGTCTCGCGAGGTGCGCGTTGACTCAATGCCCGGAAGCTATCCAATCGGCGTGCCCCTGGACGTTGCGAATTGGGGCAGAGGTTTTTTGACATCGAGGCCCATCGTTATGCCCATCAGATCAGCTTTTCCACTCGCGTGCTTACGTCACGTCGCGCTCCTGATCGTGCTCGTCGTGCCCCTGAATGCGGCCGCGGCATTCGAGCTCAACGGCGTGCTCCAGGTCGCCAATGCGCCCGACGCCTTGGTCGCGAACAAACGCGTGCGACTCTTCGAAACCACTGATGAAGAGCCGATCGAGCGCGCCAGGGCCGTCACGGACGACACCGGCGCCTTTAACCTGCGCGTTGCCGGTGAGACCACGGACAGCCTCTTTTTCCTGGAGGCCGATCTGTCGCGGCGGGTGCATTTCGTCTCGGTATTGGGCCAAGCGCTACCGGCGGCGGCGACGATCAATGAGGTGACCACGATCGCGGCATCCTATGCCTTCGCCCAGTTTTACCGGGGCGGCCAGATCTCGGGCGATGACTTCGCGCTCCACATTGCCGCAATGATGTACGCGAACCTGGCGGATCCGGTCACCGGGGCTATCTCCGATACCCTCCTTACCCCGCCGAACGCGTACGAGACCAACTCGCTGCGGATGCTCCGCTCGCTGTCCAACCTGCTCAACCACTGCGCCATCAGCCCCGCTGTTGCCTGGTCGGTGTTGAATCTGACGCGCGAGCCCGGCCAGCGGCGGCCAACGAACACCGCCGTCGCGTTCGCGAATCTGGCTCGTGACCCCGCGCACGAGGCGCGCCGGCTCTTTAACCTGTCCCGGTTCTTCGAGCCTTTCACACCCGCGTTGAACCGGACCCCCAACGCCTGGTGCGTGACGGTGAAGGTCAACGATTCGGGCAGCGCGGCGGACCTCATCGGTGGCCCGGCCAACGTGGCCTTCGACTCCTTCGGCTACGCGTGGATCCCGAACAATGTGTACCAGGGATCGCCTGACTCCGGGGACTTTCTGATCGTGCTCCAGCCCGACGGCAAGCCCGCCGACGGGAGCCATGGGTCGCCGGTGTCCCCGATACGCGGTGGCGGAATCAAGGGCGGCGGTTGGGGTGTCGACGTCGGTCCGGATGACCTCGTGTGGGCTGCCAATTTTGGTTGGGGAGGCAACAATGACCAGGACCCGCCGTCCGAGCAGAACTGGCCGCAACAGGACCCTGCCGATGGCACCGGAAGCGTCTCGCTGATCCGCGCCGAGGATGGGCTGGTACTGTCGCAGCCCGATGGCTTCTACGGCGGCGTCTGGCGGGCCCAGGCCATCGAGGTGGCGCCAGACGGCGATGTCTGGATCGCGAGCCTGCAGAATGACAGCGTGGTGGTCTACCGCGACGGCGACCCGCTGACGTCAAAATCGCTGAAATTCTATAACCACGCGCAACCCTTTGGCGTCGTGCCCTTGGGCGATGGCTCGGCGTGGGTTTCAAACTCCGGTGGGCTGGCGGGCAAGTACCAGAGCAGCATCGCCAAGGTGCGCTTCAATCTCGCCGGCGAGCTGGAGAAGACCCTGCTCAAGCCGGTCGGCGACACGTTGCGCGTGATCGTTCTGGACTCGTACGGGAACCTCTGGCTGGCCTCGAACGGCGACAGCAAGGTCTATGCCTTCGACGCCAGCGGCGAGCAACTCGGTGCCTTCGACGGCGGTGGCATCAATGGACCCTGGGGGCTGGCGGTCGACGGAGAGGAAAACGTCTGGGTGGCGAATTTCGGCGAGATCAGACTGGCCGACGACTATGGCCCGGGCCGGATCTCCAAGCTGTGGGGCGCCAACAGCGCCGTGCGGCCGCACAACAAGAACCTGGGGGATCCGATTTCACCCGCGAGCGGATACACGGTGATATCGGGTGGCGATGAGGTGCGATTGGCCGACGGCAGCCCGCTCTACGGTGAAAATGCCCCGCCGAGCTTCACGCCAATGATGCGCCAGACCAGCCTCCAGATTGACGCCGCCGGAAACATCTGGACCATAAACAACTGGAAACCCAGTGATTTCAACAATATAGTGCTCCAGAATCCCGGCGGCGACGGCGTGATCATCTTCGTGGGCCTGGCCCCACCGCCGCGTCATCCGGCTCCCCGCATGGAACCTCAGCTCCAACCGTCGAGATAGCGCGATGGAGGCGCTGGATGAGTCCGTCAATGGATGACATCAGTCCGCAGTGCGAGCGTGGCAATTCGCGGCTTATGCCATTTTCGGCGACTGCAGGCCGTTAAACCTAAAAACGGCAGTTGACCGCGATGCGCGCGACGCAAGCGACTGTTTTAATTGCGCTCACTCGGTTTCGGCCGGCTCGCCGCATGGGGGAGGGCGCGACGACCCCCATGGCACGCACCGCGCGGCGCCTGGCCGCGTTACGACGCGTTGGAACAGAACAACGATCCCGCCTCCTTGTGCCTTGCCAGACACCCCGCGGGCCGTCCAACTGCCGCTTCCAGGATAATCGGGGCGATGGACGTCGCTCCCGCGTTACCTGGGGACCGGGCGGTCGGGCGTCAGCAGCTTCGAGATTGCCGTGATGATCTCGAAGCTCGGCTGCACCCCCGGTGGTGTGCCGGGGCTCAACGAGACAGTTGCCACCAGCGACATCCCCGTCGTCGGATCATATGCCGTCGTCGTGTACATGCCCCAGTACGCGGCCCTCTGCACGATCCACGGGGGGTAGACGAGGGTGCCAAGCCCAAAATAGGCCCGCGAGGTATTGGCGCCGAGTCCGACATTGACCGGCAAGGCCGTCTCGCTTTTCATCTCGGCGGAGAGTAATGACCCGCTGCCAAACGCACGGTTCCACCTGCCGAGGTCGCAGATGTTCGACGTCACTGCCGCCCAGGAGACAAACGAGGGGTTCCAGTAGGTCGAATCCCGGAAGTCTCCTTCCTGCAAGGTGTGCAACACGGGCTGCTGTGGCTCCGCGTCGAGCTGAAATCGCGTATTGCGCAATCCGAGTGGATCGAGGATCAGCTCCTGTAACAGCTCGGCGTAGCGCTTTGCGCTGACCTTCTCCAGTATCGCACCCAGAACGACGAAGTCCGTGTGGGAATACCTCCAGTCGCGTCCAGGGTCATCGTATTGCGGTGTCTGGTACGGGGGCAGGCTGCGCGCGATGAGATCGTCCGCGGTCCAGACCCGGAGCGGGTCCGCCACGACCTCCGCGATGAAAGCGTCCGTCGCAATGTAGTCACCGAAGCCCGCGCTCGACGCCGCAAGCATGCGAACCGTCGCACGCTCCGCATTGGGATAGTCCGGATACCACTGCGAAATCCGATCGCTTAGCGCGATCCGGGCCGGATCCTGCTCGACCATGCGCAGCAGGAGCGTCGACAGGACCTGCCAACCGACGCCCCCCACCCGAAAGTGCATGTTGGTCGTGGCCGGAATGCCATTCCTCGATACGCCGAGCGCGTTCCGATAGAGTGCTTGGCCGTCCTGCGCGACGCCGACGATGATCGCGTTGAGCCTGTACTTCGCCTTGATGCTGTCGAGGGTCGACGTGATTGCCGCGGACGTCGCGGCCGGCGTCGCGACGACGGGAGCGCATTGCGCAAGGGCCGGGTCGCTGGCGACCCCCTGAATGATCCAGCAGCAGGCGGCCAACGCCATCTGCAAGACGCGCTTCGTATTCGTATCTGAGGTCCGCATCCTGGATCCTGGACGGGCAAGCATGTAGCGCGAAGCGCCCCTTTGTTGTTGCCACCGGGCGGGCACGGTATCAGGTCAGGGGTGCGAGCGATGGTCGGGTCGTGCTTGACGGCCCGACCCGGGATGGCGCCAACGCCCGGTTTGCGGTCCCAGGCCCCGCGCGGTGACCCGACGATTGCGATCGGATGGACGCTACAACAGGACCGCGGTGGGCTTGCCGCGTTGCACCGTCGGCCAACCTAAGCTGAGCCACGCCTACGCCAGCGGACTGCGCCGGTCGAGTGCGATCCAGCCCTGGGGGAGCCCGCTACGGGTAGGCTCCGGCCGCTGGTCAATGGGGGCAGTCGGCCCTCTGGGGCGGGCATAGGCCGTCGAAACGCCGCCAAGCGCCCCCATGGGGTTCGCCAAGGCTTGGTCCGGTGTGCTGCGCAAAACGACCGCGCGCGCTGGCCATTCGAAATGGTGCCCGGGGCGGGAATCGAACCCGCACGGCCGAGGCCGAGGGATTTTAAGTCCCTTGCGTCTACCAATTTCGCCACCCGGGCGGCGGGGGAGGGGATGGGGAGATGGGGCGCTGTTCTCGCCTGCGCCAAATTGG
>JAXGTD010000079.1:0-19845 GCA_040775095.1 Chromatiaceae bacterium
ATCCGCTTGCCGGGCCACTCATGGCGCTCGCGAGCGGCCTTGCCAGTAATCTGATCATCATTGGCAGTCTCGCGAACATCATCGTTGTCCGCGCGGCGGCCGCGCAGGGATTCGATATCTCGTTTTGGCGCTTCGCGAGGGTGGGCCTGCCCGTGTCGGCGCTGACCCTCGCCATTGCGATCCTGTGGGTCAAGCTCACGGCTGTGTTCTAACCCTGGCCGGCACGACTGCCAGCGACGACACAATGCAGGCGCACGAGCCCCGCGCAAGTGGCATCCCAACCCGTGCGGGCCGACCCTACGTCAGGACCCAGCATTAGGAGGAGAGTTCCCTGCAACCCCCCGGCGCACGACGGGGCCGGAAGGCCCCGCTGTCGTGGTCAGCGCCGCGGGCGGTAACCACCGGGTGGGCCCAAGTGGCACCACCCGGGTGTTGTCGAGGGTTTCCGGGGGCGGCAGTGTCCCCGGCTTTCCATTCCCCGCCCAGTGGGCAGCTGCCGCGCGGTACTCTAGTCGGGAGACTTCATCTGCGCGGCGTCGCCCTCATCAACGGGGTTGGTGTCGCCACTGATCAGGCCGGCCTCTTGCTTGAGCATCTCTTCGGTCTTTTCCTGGGCCGCGGCCGACGGATCCGGCGCGGTGATCTGCGCCGCATCGCCAACATTCATCGGCTCATCGCCCGACACCATCGGCGTCTCGGCCATCGCCAGCCCGCCCACGCCGAGCAGAAGCGCGATCCCGCTGGCAAATCCAAGGTGCTTCATGGTCATGTTCTTGATTCTCCGTCAGTCAAAATGGACACGAGCCGCGGCTGCCGACCACGACTCATCGGTAGCCGGGAACACTCCCCGCGGCCAAGCTGGCCGGCCCCCGCGCTACCCCTAGTCTGCAATGTCGAGCACACAGAAACAAGTGCAGTCCGCGCCGTGAGACGGCGTCAACACCCGCCCCGGCGACACCAAGAACAGCGCCCGCCAGCAAGAGGGCACGTCGGACGATTCAGGGTGCCCGAGCGGCGTCAGAACCCACGAGCGTTTTTTTGTGTGCGTACACGCAGGAAACGCAAGCGCTCCAAAACGCTCATTTCGGGCGCCGGCTCCAGGGCAGGAGAAACCCGCGCGCTGATAAGCGCTATTCCGCAGCTGGGCCACCTGCCACTGTTCATGGCACCGGGTCCCGGCGTCCACCCGCGACGACGGGCCACGAACGTGACCGCCGCGCCCGTTATTCCGGCTCGGATACCGGAGTCCCGCGCCAGGGATGAGTGCTTCTCAGACCCGGCTGAGTGCCGACGCTCATCGCCACCCGTGATCATGGGGCGCCAACGTACCAATCGGGTCCGTCGGGCGCTTGCCTATTGCGGGACTTCAACACGTGCCAGGCATCATTTGACCGCGCATTCTGGGATAATCCGAGAAGGGCCAAGTGAGCGCGATGGGGTGACGCGGACTGCTGTTCTGGTTGCGCCAACAGGGCTTCTGCCGGCTGACCGCATGGGTAAGGGGCGCCACACCCCCCCCAATGACACAGGGCGCGCGACCCTTGGCCGCGGTTCAACTCGTTGGAGTAAAACGACTGTTCCGCATCATTGCGCCTGGCCAGATGCCCTACGCTTCGCAGCCCGGTGGCCGTCCGACTGCCGTTGTCCGGATAATTGGAATACTTCAGACGAAGACGGCGTGATGGGTTCTATGTAACAGTAGAGGGCGATACCAATAGGCACGGGAGGGAAGCGAATCGGGAGCGGCGACAACGAGCCCCGGTGCACCGGGTCATCACAACCGGTGCGCGGGTCGCATCCCGGTAACCAGTAGAATCGCGCGATCGGCCGTTTCTCGACAACTCAAGCCGATTACACGCGCCACGAGAGAGAGCTCGCGAGCCGAAAACGCGGTTTCCGGTTCGCTCCATTTTCAGCCACTTGGGTGACTGAAAATGCCGGGCCTTCCATGGCCCGGACGGGAAACGCGATCAATCAGCGTTTCCCTGGTCTGCGGGCCAGTCTGAACTGGCCCCAGTGGGGCTCGGGACGCTGTGGTCGACACCCCATCGGGGTCCCGACGACTCGCCCTCGGGCAGGTAATGGCACGACGATATGAACGCACGAGACTGACGATGCATCCCCCAGTGTTTATCCTCTCTCCGCCCCGGTCGTTCACTTCGGTGATCAGTGCAATGATCGGCCAACATCCAGAGCTCTGCGGACTGCCGGAGGTGAATATCTTCGCGGCCGACAGCGTGCGAGGGCTATTGCGTTGGTTCGAGGTCCGTCCACGTCTGTCCCACGGACTGCTGCGCGCGGTGGCGCAGCTTGGACTTGGGGCACAAACGTCCGAGAACGTCGCCACGGCCAAGGAGTGGCTCAGAGAGGATCCCGATCTCACCACCGCCGACCTGTTCCGCGATCTCGGGGTCTGGGCCAACGGCAGGGGACTTGTCGACAAGAGCCCGCTCCATGTCTATGAGGATCGAGCCCTGGGCCGCATGATCGAGGCCTTTCCGGATGCGCGCTTTATCCACCTGGTGCGCCACCCGCGCAGTACCTGCGAGTCCGTCTCGAACCTGCAGTCGGCGATACGCGATGGCGGAGGACGGACGCTGGCCCGGGAGTTGGATCCAGACCAGGTCTGGCTTCACCCCCATCAGGGAATAGACCGCTTTCTGGGCGAGCTCCCCGCGGATCAGCATCGGCTGATGCTGGGCGAGTCCTTTCTCGAGAATCCGGCTGCACACCTGCCGGACCTGTGCCAATGGCTGGGCATTGCATCAGACGAACAGGCGCTGAACGAGATGCTGCACCCGGAACGTTCGCCATTTGCGTCGCTGGGCCCTCGCAATGCACCCTTCGGGACCGACCCGAGCTTCATCCGCAATCCGGCCCTGCGAAAGTTCGCCCCGAAGCCGACGAGCCTGGAGGGCCCGGTGGCCATGCCAGGCGACCCCCTTTTCTCCGACGAATTGAAGCAGTACGCGCGGGAGTTGGGTTACAGCTGACGCGAACCCGAATCACGGCCCATGCTATTTCGGCTTCCCGGATTCGGATGCCGATAGCGGGCCATCGGCATCCTTGAGCAGACGTTGCTTTCGCGCCTCGCCGAAGGCCGCGAGCTCGTCGTTCGTCACGGCCAGGAGCGCCTCCAGCCAGTCCTTCCGATACTGCAGCTCGCGTCGCTTTTCATCGAGCTCTTCCAGCAAGCTCGTCCCCGGATCGTAGGCGTCGCGCAGATCGATGTCCGGGGGGTGCTGGATCAGGTCCAGCAGCTTACCGGGCTTGATCTCGGCGGGGGTAAAATCCCCCGGTGGCATGAGTCGCATGCCCGCTCCGCTGCCCGCCGGGTCGGGGAGCAGAAGCTCGTTGTCGATCGCGCCCTCGAGGTCGGCGGCGCAGCGCCCCGGCCCGTTGCCATTGCCATTGCCTTCTGGCAAGGTGGTCAGGCCAAACCCGCCGCGCGACCGGAGCCTCGCCGCGGCCCCAACGAGCGTGTCGGGGGAATTCGTGGCGGGGTCGCCGAGACACCAGACCTTGATCTGCTCGTCCTTACTCATGGTGAGATCCCAACCCGCACGGGCGCACGTGCCTCACTCGTAGCCATAGGAAACGGCAAGCTCCAAGACCTCCGGGCGCAATCCCCTGCCGTCCGGTCGCCAGGGTAAGGGTCCATCGAGGACGGACTTCGGAATCTTGCTGCTTCGCAACCGCGGCGACCGGAGGAAGTTGATGTCGTTTCCAAGACGGGCGCCAAAGGGTCCCTCCACCGCATAGGGCGACGCCTCGGGGTGGTGCATCGATTCCATGGCCGCGGCGTCGGCGGAGAGGCCAAGCCACTGACAGCAGACCCGCAGGTATTGGTCCAGATCATTCAGGAAGTCCTCCCCGCGGATGCGCATCTTCTGCTGGGATGGGATCCGCTCGAGAAAGCGGGAGATGTTCTTCTGAATCGCATACCAGGAGATTTGGGGATCGAGGGTCGGGGGCAATGTCTGATAGTCGAAGGAGTCGGCCATGATGGCGAACATGCCTCCAGAGAGTTTCATGACCGACTCCCCTTGCGTGCGCGGGTGGCGTACCAGATGCAGATATCGCGCGTCCGGGAAGGCGGCGTGGATGCGCTCCAGATTGCGAGGGCTTGTCGGGTAGACAGGACTCTTGTCGATAATCAGCAGTGGCGCGACCTTATCGCACAGCTCCCGATAGACATCCGCGGTGCTGTAGGCCAGGCGCCTGAGCAGCCACCTGCGCGCCATATCGATCGTCAGCACGTCTTGCTCCCCCGCGTAGAGCTGCGCCACCATCCGCAGAACGCCATGGATCATGAACTGGCGGCGGCCCGACAGGCGCGCCCAGAGGTCCTGTATGCCGTCCTCGACGAACAGGTTCAGCTCCGGGGTCCCGTAGGCCTGCGGATGCTGGCCGAGCACCGCGCAGACGATCGACGTGAACGAGCGCGGGGAGCCAAGGATGAACAGCGGCGGGGGTGGAGTCACTGGAGCCTCTGCAGAGCGGCGGACCCATCCCCTTCAAGGGTCAACCAAGCGACCCCTTCGCTGACCAAGATCCCATCCGGGGCGGGACTGTCGTCGATCGGCAGCCGCTGCACCTCACTTCCGGCAACACGCCACAGGCGGCGACGCGCCGTCAGCAAGAAAAGCACGTCGGCCACCCAGCCGAGCGCCATCACGCGGTGCTCATCACCGTCATCGATACTCGGGCCGTGCGCCAGCAAGGGTATTCGCAGCCCGTCGGGCGTGCAGCGGCAATCGCCGCTGAGGACGGCCCATTCCCCGGACGTGTCGATGCTCAGCAGCTCGAAGCCCACCGGTCGCCCGCTACCGAACGGATCGGCACGGTTGCTCGCGGTCGCAAAAAAGGTCCGCTCGCGGTCTTGCGCGACCGCGGTGACCAACGCGTTGCGCTGGAACCGATAGGCGCCGTCGAAGACGACTTGCTGCCAGTTCGCGCCGGCGTCGTGGCTGCGCCAGATCTCGAATCCTCGTGCTGGATTGTCGAGAAACACCTGCAGTTGTTCCCCGTGCCGGGTCAGGTGCGAGACGCGGGTGTTGTCGGGGCTATCCCATCTCGGGTGGGCCATGGGTTCCCATTCACCGCAGCAGGGATCGTGAGTCATCCAGAGCTGGGGGGCATCGAGGTCGGCGGCGATCAGCCGCGAACCGCACGCCAGGAGCTGGCCCAGGCGTCTTGGTCGGCCACCTGGACCCGGACCCGGGCACCGGTGAAAGCGTGCGTCCGCGCCGAGCGAGGCGAGTGGCGTCTGCCCCGACGACCAGGCACAGGAATACAAGGTTGGGGTATCGGCCTCGGCGGACTGGTAGTCGGCAAACAGGCCCCCCTGCCCGTAGTCTTGCACCGCGGCGGAGCCATCCGGCTCGGACGCGGCTGGCCGCGGGCCGTCCAGCCGATGATCGCCCGCAATCCAGTCTCCGGCATCCGCATCCCAATACTCGGCGCCCACCGGATCATCAGGCGGACCCGCCCGCCAAGGCATGCCGTGGTGGGAGAAGATCTTCGTATTCCTCGATGGCCGCCCGGCGTCACCCTGCTCCGGGATCATCCCAGGGGATTTGCCTTCGTCATTCGACATAATCGAGCTCGGCCGCCAGCGCCGTCACCCTGGCACGAAGCGCATGCGGCAACGCGAGCACCTCGGGCGCGGCTTGAATCGGAGGGTTGTGGAAACGAGCGGGACGAAGCTCCGGGGACGTGAGAAACTTGTTGTCGTTGCCCAGTCGCGCGTTTGGCGGACCAATACACGCGTAAGGCGACAGCTCGGGGCGTTTGGCCGCGGCAATGGCCTGCGCGTCGTCCCGGAGGCCGAGCCAGCGGAAGAGCTGCGGCAGGTAGAGATCGGGATCCTCCAGGAGCCGCTCCCCCTTCAGACGCAGGCTCTGGCCCGTTGGCAAGACAGAGCAGAGATTGAGAATGTTGTCGTGCGCGCGACACCAAAGATCGAAGGGGTCGACGTCCCGCCCCACCCGCACCTCGCCCTCCGGGGTCTTGGACAGGATCTCGGCGAGGGAACGCGCGGTGGGGACCGGATGGCGGGTGAGGTGCAAGAACTGCGTGTCCGGCAGATACCGATACAGGCGCTCGATGAAGTCGGCATTGAGGACCGTCATCGGACTCTTGTCGACGATGATCCTCGGCGCCACCCGGCCCTCCAGGTAGCTCCACAAACGTTCGGTGGACCAACCCCTGCGTTGCGCCAGCCATTGCCAGGCGCGCTGGATCGCTCCCTCGTTCTGCTCCCCCTCGTGGAGCTGGGCGAGCGTTCGCAGCAGCCCGTGCGTGCCCTGCGGTCGTGCCAGCCTGCGGGTATGGTGCTCGAACCAGAGCTCTACCGTGTCGGCGACAAACAGATTGAGCTCCGGCACACCATAGAGCTGCGGGTGCTGTCCGAGCATGCCGCAGGCCACGGACGAGAACGAGCGCGGCGGACTGAGAATGATGAAGCTCTGAGACATCTACCGCCATCCACGGGCACGAGGGTGATTCGGCTTCCCCGGTCTGCCTGAGCCTTCTCACCCTTCTCGGCGATCGCGGCACGGTTTCGGCATCCATGGTGCCGCAGCCAACGACGTGCCTGGTCAATCCCCGGACTTGTTCCGATCCGCGTCAGTCGCCGCATCGGGGGCCCGTGTCCCCGCATCCGGCGAACGCGCTGCCGTGGCCTTGGCGGGTTCGGCGGTCTGGGTATCGTCGGCTGCCCGCATCCGGCGCAATTCCTCGGCGTTGCGATCGAGCTCGGAGCGGAGGCGCTCCATCCGTCGCTCCAGGCGCTCCAGCTTCAACGCCGGGTCCTCGTCGGCCTCCTGTGAAATGACATCGCGCATCCGGCGCGCGAACATCACCCGCCCCCCGGCCTTGCCCTCACCCGGCCCGTCGCCGCGGCGCCCGGCAAAGGGTCGCTGTCGATCCTCAGCCCCCTGATCACCTTGGGATTTCCGCCGTTGCGCGAGGGCCTCGCGCAAACGCGGAAAGCGCTCCAGCGGACGCGCGCCATCGCGACCTGCCCGATTGCCGGCCCCGGCCTGCCGTTCGGCGAATGCCTGGCCGATTCGCTGGTCGTCGTCCGAGGGCCGCTCGGAGTCCGCGCCTCCGCTCCCGCGCCGCTCGCGCATCTCACGTAACCGCCGCCGCCTCGACTCGCCATCGTCTTTGGCCATCGCTCATTGCCTCTGGATGATACTACCAAACCTGCACATGCCGCTCTCGCGACCCTCCCATCAACCGTCTCGTAAGCTGAGACGGATGGCACCGCGCCCCCCTTGTCCCTTGCGTGCGCCCTTGGCCGCCTTGCGCTTGGCCAAACGCTCCGCGCGACGCTCGGCCAGCCGCCCCTTGATACGATCGAAGAACGCGAGATAGGCCTTCGCCTTTTCTTCGTGACCGTCGGACGAGGATCGGATCTCCGCGACCTCTGGAAACTCGGCCACCAGCTCCTCATCGTGAATCAACGCGGCCTCGAATTCGGCGCTCGCCTGCTCGAACTGGCCCATCTCCACGTAGAGCTCCGCGATCATGCGATGCACGCCCGCGGACTTCGGGCGTTTGCGCACGAGCGCCTGGAGTGGGCGCAGGGCCTCGCTGAAGCGCCCTTGCTTGGCCCGGGCACGGGCCAACTGCATGCGCGCGATCGTGAGGCCAGGCTGCAGGCGACTCGCCTCATCGAAGCTCTTCTCCGCCTGATCGAAGCGTTCCATCGCCATCGATGCGAGCCCGCGGAAGACGTGGCCGAACGCATTGTCGGGGCGCAGCTCGATCGCCTTATCAAAACGCCCCATCGCCGCCTCATAGCGCTCTTGCTTCAGCAGGCTGCGGCCGAGCAGGAAATGGGTTGCCCAGCTATTCGGGTCGGCCTCCACCGCGCCCTGCAGCTCCCCCACCGCGGCGCCGTCGTCCCCCTGCTGTTGCAGCACCCGTGCGAGCAGCAGCCTCGCGGGGATGAGCTGTGGATTCAACTTCAGGCTCGCGCGTAACCGATTGGCCGCCTCCGCCAGGTCGTCTTTCTCCGCATAGACCTTGCCCACGCGGTATTGCGCCACCGCGAGATTCGGGTCGAGCTCGAGCGCCGCTTCCAAATGACGAAGCGCGCGTTCCGGGTCCCCCAGATCCATATACACAGTCCCTGCCATAACATGCGCGGGCGTGAGCTTATTGTTCAGATCCAGGGCCTTGCGGAAGTGTGCTAAGGCATCCTCCCGGCGGCCTTGTTTGAAGTAGACGCGACCGATTCCGAAATACGTCACGGCGACATCCGGCTTCAGCGTAAGCGCCTTGTCGAATTCGCGCAGGGCCTCGTCGAATCGTTGCGCCTCGAGATGCTGGCTGCCCAGCTGTAGATGCCGCCGAACGTCGCCACCACCCCCCTGGGCCCCACCAGGCGTCACGTCCACATCGAGCTCGTCGCCCAAAAACTCGTCGTCAACATCAATCATCGCCATATCAGGCACTCCAATCACGGAAACATGTTGTCTGTACAGGGAGCGCGTTCGACCCGTCGGGTAGGACGCGCTCGACGGCAGGAATCGACCAGGCAGACTCGAGCCAGGCCCATTCCTAGGGTATCCACGACCAGACCTCAACCGAGAAGAACCGAACCAAACGGTGAGTGAAAGCGAGTGCAACCGATTCCATCTTGCCGAGGATCTTGCCATAGCCGGTCATTCCGACCTTAAGGCGCCCATCGTCATTCGATATTCGCACATGCACCCGCGTGATACGGCCAATGGTCTCCTGCTCGACAAGGGGTTCGATATCGACGACCTTCCCGAGAAAGATGCGATCGGGATAGGCCCACAATTTAAGCCGGGCGCGGTCACCAATGGCGACGAGGGGTAAATCCGATTCGGGCACTTCAACCTCTGCGCGAAGCACCGTATCATCTATAATCGCGGTATACAAATCGCCATCGTCCAGGTACTTTCCGGCAAGATTATCGAGATCAAGAGTCTCCAGTCGACCCGCCATGGGCGAGACCAGGTGGGTGCGACGCAGACGTTCCTCTTGGCGCCCGAGCTCCGCCTGCAGACGCTTGAGCTCCGCCCGCGCCGCCTCGATCTCCTGTGGATGCGGCCCCTGTCGTACCAGATCGAGGCTCGCCTTGAGCTCCAGGGTCTCCTGCACGGCCACGTCCCGTCGTTGCATTGCCGCATCATAGGCAGTGGCAGACACGTTGCCATCCTTACTAAGCGCCTCCACGCGCTTGGCCTCATTTTCGGCGAACCGCTCCTTCACGCGCGCCGCCTCGTATTTCTTCTCGGCAAGCACAACCTCCTCCTTCCGAGGGGTCGTCAGCAGCCGCTGCAGCTCCGCATCGCGCCGCTCGATCTGGGCACGCAGGCTGTCGACCTCGCCACTCTCACGATAAGAGCTCATCGCCGCCAATACGGTCCCGGCCTCCACCCATTGACCGCCGTTGACCTCAACCTTTTCGACGATTCCAGGCGATTCGGAATAGATCTCCCGCCGATCCCATGCCTCCAACGTGAAGGGGCCGCCGGTTTCATACTCGTAGGGAATCAGAAAAGTCGAACCCAAGAGCAAGAGCAGGACAAGCCAACCCCAGGGCATCCGTCGGGCGGGCCGATCAGAACCTTGACGGCCCGTCGAGCTTGCGCTCTGGTCCCGACGCCGTCGTTCACCACCGGCATTTGCGCTTGCCGCCCGGGGACCGGCCGCACCGGAGGGGACACGGGCGTCGGGCCCATTCATTGCCGCCCTTGTCTTGCGACCGCTGACGCGACGAAATACCTGACCGAGCATCAACACCAACAGGAGCAGGAAGAGCAATACACCCGTACCCTGGAAGCGGGTCTCGAGCCAGATCGCGACGAAATAGCCAATCAGGCTCAGCAGCACCAGGATATAGGCAATCGTCGCAAGGCCATAAAGGCGCAAAATGCCAAGGCCGGCCGGATCGAGCTGAACCCGCCGGCGCCTTGGCAGAAGGCGGCCGAAAAGGGAGACGAACGCCTTGCCCCTGAGATTGGATTGCTGCAACAGCCCGCTCATCAGGGCATAGCCATCGCCAACGCCGAACGGGTTCCCGCTGATGGTCAGTGAAAGCGCGGCAACGCTCGCAAGCATGTACCCGATCATCGGCAGCTGCGTACCGCCGTCACGAGTGACGTACCAAAGCAGGACCCCGAGGGAGAACAACACGATCTTGGCCAGCATCGGGCTGGCCAGGGTCCAGAGCATCGGACGTCGTTCCATGTTATCCCAGCCCCCCAGCTCCACATGGAAGCGCGGAACGATGCCCAGCGCGAAGTGGATGCCGAAGCTGCGTACATAGCCGCCCGAGGCCGAGCAGAAGACACCGGCGGCGACCTTGCTCATCAGGTTGACGGTGACCAGGCTGAACAACAGGTGCTCGAGAAGGTTCCACGGCTTGCGCAATCGCTCGAAGTCGGCCTCCACCATCGGCCAGTGGTAGAAGACGACCGCCAACGCCACCAACAACAGGATCGGGGTCAGGTAGAGCAGAAAGCGTATCGGGCGAAGTACCCTCGCCAGCCAGGGGATCCAGCGCGGTTCCCGCCAGATGGGCTTGTAATGTAAGGGCCGTGCCAGCACGCCGGCACGATCCGGCTGCCAGCGGGCCTTGGCCTCGGCGAAGCCCGTGGGGCCAACCCCGCCGTCTGGACCGGGTTCCGAGGGCAGGCTGTCGCCGTCATCCTGGGCCAGCTCGTCCATCTCATCCGAAGGGCCGTCTCGACCCTCCGCGGGCGCATCGATGAGCAGCTTCCACAGCCGCAGACGGCCAATGAAGGCGTCGATCTGCGCGCGGGCGATGGATTCACCAAAGCGCTCGCGAAACCCGGCCCCGACAAGGTCGGGCGATTCACCGGCACCGATCCGTTCGATCAGGAAGTACTCTTCCTCCCCGAACTCGAAGTCGTCACCGGAGATCGGATCCTGAACGATGTAGACCGGCACATCGCCGAGCTCATCGCGGGTGATGATCAGGTCGGGTCTAAGCCGCGTCGTGCGACGTCCTGCATTCATGTTCGGAAATCCCAGTCGATTGGGGGCGTGATCAGGCTGGCAGAAGGTCTCACCGGTCTAGGTGCGGGGCACGTGCGCGACGCAGACGCCGGTTCAAGGCGTTTTCTGTCCGCGCCACGGAAGGCCCGGCATGCTCGGGCGCTGAAAACGCCTGAACATCGGGTACTTGGCGAATCGCGCCTCGCCAGGTGCGAGCCGACCAAATGCCAAGAACGCATTTGATCAGCGTCTCCCAAGGAAACGCTGACGGGATCAGTATTGCCCCCGCAACAGGGATGCACCGCCATCGTCACTCGCGATAGGCGACGAACAATGTTGAAAATCGGAGATTGCACGTTCCGATTTTCACACGCCGGGCCCGCCGACAAGGCTTGGTCCGGCGCTTCCCTGGGCCGGGGCCCCGACGACGGGTGGAAAGGCAGTCACTCGAGATATCCCAGCATCTGCAATTGCTCCATCAACTTCTCCTTCTCTTCTTCGCTCATGTCCTCGCCCGAGCTGGCCCCGCGCCCGATCGCCCGCGTCGGCGGACCTCGGCGGATCGGATGATCGGCGAGCCAGCTCTCGGCGAATGCGCCTTCAGGGACCTGTCCCTCGAGATCCTCCGGAACGGGCAACCCGAGGCTGTAGAGCAGGGTTGCCCCGACATCGGCAATGTTGCGAAGGCCGAGGGTTTGGCCCCGCGCCACGCCACGCCCACCGGCGAGGAAGATGCCATCCGGGTGATGCGTGCCAGCAGGCTCGCTACGTGGCTCGACGACAGGATCGAGGTTCTTGATGGAAACGAATCCGCGGTCGCGCAGCACCATCAGCAGGTCCGGGGCATCCTCCATCGCCTCGCCGGGGAATACGTCTTCCCGCTTGTGGATCTCGATGATGATACGCTCACCGGAAACCGGGTCGACCAACGCCTCGAGATCGCCGATGAGGCGATCGCGAAAGGCCTCGTACTCGTCCGGGGCGATGCCCGTCTCGCCCGGGGCACGGGCAACCCGGATGGTGATCCCGTTCGAGGACGGCGTACGGCAATACGCGAGCGTCTTTTCCCAATCGAGGTTGGCAAACATGGTCGCGTCCCGACGTTGCTCCGCCTCGCTCTCGCCGACCTCCCGCCACTCCAGATAACCCTTCTGTTTGAGGTAGCTGTTGATCCGAACCACCTCGGTGGTCGCGGTAAAGCCATGATCCGAGGCCATGAAGACCTGCGCCTCGGGACCCACCAGCGTGACCAGATCCTTGATGTAGCCGTCGAGCTTACGAAAGTATTCGAAACACAGCGCGCGCATCCGCTGTTCATAGGGTGTGGGATGCTCGCTCTGCAACGCGGGGTCCACAAAGCGCCACGCCTGATGCTGCAGCTTGTCGACACCATCGAACATCACGGCCATGAGGTCGGGCTGTTTTGACTCCAGCAAATAACGGGCGATCCGGAACCACTGCATCTCGCGGGGCAAGTGATAACCGACCCAGTTTTCCCGGTCCTGATCCGACAGCTCCTCGAGCGACTGGGCCTCTCGATCGAAGTCCCAGGCCAGCTCCTTGGGGTCGAAGTCGGCGACATCTTTCTTGATCTGGTCGTAGAAGTCGGCGGGATGCGTATTGCGACGCAGATGCTTCCAGGGTATGAATCCGGGAACCATGTAGCCATTCACGTCCTTTGGCGGGGGGGCCGTGAAGGGGAAATTCAATGCGGCGATCGTCTTGCCCTGACGGCTGGCCAGAGACCAGATCGTCTCGGTCCGTATGTCCCGCGCATCGTAGAGGGTGAAAAAGACGTCCCCCCCCTTTTCCTCGGCACGGATAAAGTCGAACACGCCATGATGGCCCGGGGTACGCCCGGTCATCAACGACACCCAGGCCGGTGGTGTCAGTGGATTCGGCGTTGAACGCAGTTTTGCGCGAACCCCGTTGCGCAGAAAGTCCGCGAGAAAAGGCATCACGATTCCGACGCCAGGCAGCTCGCGCGTGAGCTCGTCGAGCACGGTGAAGGTCGCACCGTCCATTCCAATAAAGAGCGTACGAGTGGTCATTGCGATACCTACTTGGAAGCGGTGTTGAGCTTGCGCTCGAGAAAGGCGGCGACCTGTGCGATCGAAAGGTCGTCCACATACTTGCCATCGACCATCAGCAGTTCATTGAAGCCAAGCTTGGGACGGCTGAAATGATCCTCGATGGCCACCGTCAAATGAATGATATCAATGGATGAGAAGCCGAGATCGGCCACCAGCGTGGTTTGCGGTCCCACGGCATCTTCCACTTCGACACCCCAGTCCTGAATCATGTCCTCGATGATCCCGACGACGGCGTCTTGAATTTGGCTCTTGCTAATTGACATATTCGGTAGGGTCCGATTGCGACATGGAAGCGATAGCGATGAGGGCACCCTGGTGATACGCCAGTTTTACCTCGATCGCCGTGGCGTCATAGTAGACAAAGGTGGCCACCTGAAGCGGCTGTCCCAGCCCGACCCGAAGGTCTTCCACGTGCCCATCCAGGGTGATCCCCAGGCAGTTTGCGGCCGCCTCTCTTGCGCACGAGAGCGCGAGCGCGGCGGCTTCCCGGTCTTCTGGGGCGAGGGTCTGGAGCGCGTCGAGCTCAGACGCCGACAGCCGCTGCGCCCGCCACTCCGACCCGGACGTTCCCGCCGGCCATCCGAGGGCCAGGCCAAGGGCCATACCGGGCGGCGCGGCGAGCGCCAGGCTAGAGCCGCCGGCTTGGGCCAACGAGACCTCCGGCGCGGAGGGCAAGTACCCCTGCCAGGGACCGTCGATGTGCGGGGAGCCGCGCTCGTCGATCCAGACAGGCAGGTCCGCCGGATAGAGGCGATGCCCCGTCGTTGCCGAAACCCAGGCCCGCGCCGCCTCTTTGAGCGCAACCCGTCCCATCAGCCATTCGGTGCGCGATCGCGGATCGTCCGGAAGATCGAGCCAGATCTCGCGCTCTTCGGCACCCAATACCGCATGGGCCAGCAGGCGCTTGAAGATTGCCCCCGAATCGTCGAGCAGACCTTCGGGAAGCGGCTCGACCCACCAGAGCACGCTCTCCGGGGGCTGAAGCCCCGGCAGTGCCAAGGCGTTGCCGAGCCCCCCGGTCTGGGGACGCCAGCGGGTCCGATAGAAGCGGTTTGGAACCGGATAGAAGACATCCTCCCAGTCCCAGACCCGGATCAACAGACGATCGCCAGGGTCGCGGCACTCGTAGTCGAAACGAAAGGACCGACCCGTTTCCGAACCATCGCGAAGACGCCCCCGGGCGGTCAGACCCGCATCCGGGTCGGGAAGCGGATCGACGAACAGGATACGGCCGATCCGCGATGGGAAGGAATTGAAGTCGGTCCCCTGTCTCTGCGAGATCCAGTAGGCGGAGAGCTGCCCCAGGGCATCGAGCAGAACGGGATTGAACAGGAACGCGACGGGCTCGCCCTCGGCAAAGAACCCGTCCAGACGGGGAGCACCGAGCACGGCGTCGATGCCATTGGGCGACCATCGGCTCACATGCGCGACGGATTGGAACAACGGCCCATGGAACATGCCGTGGGCATAGAGGTCGTCATCGCTCCAGCGATAGGGCGCCTCGTCAGTCAGCGCGGCCACCGGCTCGGGGGCACCGGGATGAACGGAGCCGAATTGGTAGTCGGCCTCGATCACCGGGGTTCCATTCTCGAGAATCGTCGCATGGACCCATCCGGGTCCACGCTCATCGCGCAGCTCGGCACGCAGCACGACCTCGGTCTCGCCCAAGTCCAGGGCAAGCCATTGATAGGCCCGGACGTCCTCGATGACGAGCGGCGTCCCCGCGCCAAGCAGCCGATGCGCCACCTCCGCCATCATTTCGAGGCTGACGGTCAACGGCACGACGGCCAGCCCCTGCAATCCGGGATCGAGCCCGGAAACCGGGCCCGACAAGACGTGATGACGCAGGAAACGATCCGAGTCGACGGATAAACGGCACGCGCATTCCAGCCACCCCGGCGCCTGCGCGATGACCCGGTCCAGAAATGGCCCGTCGGCCCCCGCTCCCCCGGCCGCACCCAGCGCACCGGCCAGCACCTCCGACTGGCCGCGAACGAACTGCTCCATCAGGTCGAGATAACGATACATCAGGCCATCCGCCGCGTCCGCCTGCAGCGCCTCGGCCGGATCGATCGCGGTCTCGGCTGGAGCGGACGCGCCGCCCTCCGGCACCGGGGCCGAGGATGCAGCGGTCGAACCCGCCGCCGACGGGGCAAGCAGCTCACGCAGCCGTGGGATCTGCTCATCGGACAGGCGCAACACCGGCAGGGTGTTGCGCAGCTTGATGCCTCGGCGGTCAGGTCCCGGCGCGACCTCCGTCCAATCCTGCTCGCTCACGGGCCGGTCGTCGAACAACGGCCCCAGGTCGAGGCCTCGCCCGTTGACGAACAGGGTGGCGAGCAGGTGCAGGAGTTGGGCCAGATCGTCGCGCACGCGAACATTGCTTTGGACGGCGACGTACTCGCGCCCGCGTAGGATGTCATCAACGAACGCGGTCAGGTTCCCAGACGGCCCCACCTCGACGAAATAGCGGGCCCCGTCGGCGTACATCTTCTGAACCGTCTCGGTGAATCGCACGCGCGAGGACCACTGGGCCGCCCCCAGCGCCTGCACCGCCGCCGCGTCCGATGGGAAACGCTCCGCGCTGGCGCAGGAATACAGCGGCACGGCGGGCGCGCTCAAGCCGATCTCGGCGTAGTAGCGCTCGAACGCCGCGCTGACCTCGGCGAAGGCCGGCGTATGGTAGGCCCGGTCGAAAGGCAGCGTCGAGCACAACGCACCCTCCGACTCCAGGTGCTGCGCCGCCAGACGAATCGGATCGGCCTCACCGAACAGGACGAGTTGATTGGCGCAATTGTCCATGGCCAGGTGCAGCTGCCCGCCGGAGGTCGCCACCAACGTTTCCACCAGCTCACGAGGGACCGCGCCAACCGTCAACAGGGTCCCGGTGGCGATCTTGCCCGCACGTCGAACCGCCTCGTAGGTCCGATTGAGACTCGACATCAGGGCGCCAAGCTCGCGCTTGTCCTGCCACACGATGGCCCCGGAGGCCGCCAGCGCGGAGCTCTCTCCCGTGCTGTGGCCGACCATCATATCCGCCTTCAGGCCCAGTCGGCAGAACAGGGCGTAGAGCGCCTGGGCCGCGATGAACGACGCCTCCGAGCCCATGTCCATGTCGTGCAGACGCTGTTCGAGCGGCCCACGGAGCGCGGCATCCACCCCGGTTGGGGGCGCGAACAGGACCTGCGCGGGGGTAAAGCCGGGGCGATCCAGGTACAGACCCTGCCACAGATCGAACCACTCGCGCACCGAGGGGAAGCGCATCGCCAGCGCGGCCAGCATGCCGGTGTACTGACTCCCCTCCCCCGGGAACAGAAAAGCCAGTTCCCCGTCCAGCCGCCTCGACGCGTAGTAGCTGCCACCCCGGGTGGAGAAATGGTCGCGAGAGGCGTCCCCCAGCCGCTTGGTCGCCTGCGCCAGCTTGGTCGCGAGGTCTTCCACGCTGGTGACGACCAGCCCCAGGCGGTGCGTGTGTGGCGCCCCGCCACGACGGGCCAGACACCAGCCCGTATAGGCGATCTCCCGAAGCTCGACGCCGGGGTGGCTCTGCAGATAGCGCTCCAGCCGGCCGACACCGGCGATGAGCCCAGCGCGGTCCGCCGCCGACAAGACCACCAGTTCCGCACACCCCGGCAGCGGCTCGGAAGGTCTCCGGGGCGCGTCTGGCGGCGGCTCCTCAAGCACCGCGTGGCAGTTGATCCCACCGAAGCCGAATGACTCGACCGCGGCACGGCGCGGGGTGCCCTCCGGGTGAATCCAGGGGCGGGCCTCGGTGTTCACATAGAACGGACTCTGTTCCAGGCCCAGCTCTTTGCTGGTCTCTTCGCACAGTGTCGCCGGCAACACCCGGTGGTACAACGCAAGCGCGACCTTGATCAGCCCCGCGATCCCCGCGGCGGGGATGCAATGGGCGATCTGCGACTTCACGGATCCGATGCCGATGCTCGGGAGCACGCCGGTGCGCTCTCCGAAAACGTGCGTGAGGGCGGCGATCTCAGTGCGGTCGCCAAGCGGGATGCCGGTACCGTGCGCCTCGACCAGACCGACCGATCGTGGATCGATCCCGGTGCGCTCGTAGGCGCGTTGGATCGCGAGAATCTCCCCCTCGATCCTCGGCGCCAGCAGGCCCTGACCACGGCCGTCGCTCGAGCTGCCAACTCCGCGCAGAACCGCGTAGATGCGGTCCCCGTGCTCGCGCGCGTCGGCGAGTCGCTTGAGCACAACGACACCGAGTCCCTCCCCCAACAGGGTGCCGTCGGCGGCGGCGCTGAATGGGCGCGCACGCGATGTGGGCGAAAGCGCGCCGAGCTGGCTGAAGATGACGGAGACCTCGGG
Source organism: Chromatiaceae bacterium (assembly GCA_040775095.1). Taxonomy (GTDB): domain Bacteria; phylum Pseudomonadota; class Gammaproteobacteria; order Chromatiales; family Chromatiaceae; genus JAXGTD01. The sequence continues at coordinate 17,433 of JAXGTD010000079.1, forward strand.
CGGCAGCGATGCATTGACGCCTCCGGCCAGCATGAGGTCGCTCTCCCCGGTCAGCAGCTCGGTAATCGATGCGCGCACCGCGAGAAGGGATGAGGCGCAGGCCGCATCGACGATGTAGTTCGGCCCCTGCAGGTCGAGGCGATTGGCGATGCGCCCGGTCATCACGTTGGGCACCAGGCCAGGGGCGATGTCCGGGTTGAAGGGCGGGAGTCGCTTCTTGAGCTCCGCGCGAAGGGCTCGCAGCGACTCCGGGGGGAGCGTCGGATACAGGGTCTGCAGCAGCTCGATCGTCTGATCGAGAACCACCCCGTGTTGAATCGCGTTGGCCTGGCCCCGGTGCAGGTAGCTGCTGTGCCCGAGGATGATCCCGGTTCGCGAGTGATCGAAGTCCGGGCCGAGATAGCCCGCGTCGGCCAGGGCATCCCGGGCGAGCTTCAGCGCGAGAAACTGGTCTGGCTCCCCACCGTCGAGCGAGCTGGGCATGATCCCAAACTCGGTGGGATCGAAGCGGTAGAGGTCCTTCAGGAATCCGCCGCTGGACGTGGAGACCCGGTCATTGGGATCCCGGCTTGCATCGAGATAGCGTTGCGGCTCCCAGTCGTCCGTCGGCCCCCCAACGGCGTCGACCCGGGTCTGGATGTTGGTCCAAAACTGCTCGAGATCGGGGGCCTCCGGGAAGAGGCAGGCCATACCGACGATTGCAACAGCCTGTTCGGGCGACGAATCCTGGGCGGCGTTCATTCAGTTACTCGTTCTCTCGTCTGCACGCTGGTTGCACGGGGGCACTTCAACCCCTGGTGGTTCTCAAGTCGGTGGAGCGTCGGAGCGAAGGTTGACGCTGGCCCACCCGCGCCAAGCGCGCGGGCGGGCCGATCTCAGATCGGCGCGCGTGGCGGGACCCGGCGCGCGGGTCGCATGTGCTCAGCCATGTCGGCCAACGGCGATCAAGACTGACCCTGGCGCGCGTTGGCGGCCGTCCACTGCCCACTCAGCCGGTTCAGGGCGACGCTGCTGGTACCCTCGACCTCCTCCATCATCAGGAGCAGGTAGCCTTCCGGGTCGACAAAGGCGACATCGGCCGTAATGCGGTGCTCGGCCGCATCGGGATAGATCAGATAATGCATCTTGAAGCTCACCGGCATCGGTCGGTCGAAGCGCGTAACCCGACCGATGCGGTTCGGCAACGCGAACTCGTTACGCATCACGCAACTCCAGATGGCGTTCATTTGCGGCCCGCTGTCGACGATGCCCGGATCGAAGAGCCAGCCCGCGGACAGGTCCGCGCCAGCCACCCAGTCACTCGGGGCGGTCGGCTCGACACTCGCGAGCGCGCCCTTCTGATCCAGCCCGGCGATCCGGGAGATCACCTGGAAGCGCGGGCCGTGGAACAGGTATTGATCGTAGGCCTGGCCGCTGGTGACAGGACTGCCCGACGCCGTCAACAGTGACTCGAAGCGGCTGCTCTCGCGTGGCATCGTGGCCAGGTGCACGACGCCTCGGTAGTGACGGACCGGCCGGGTGCCCGTCGACCGGATCTCCATGGACACATCGAAACCGGTGGCATCCCCGTGCGCCGACACCGTGCCGGCAATGGCGACGGTCAGCTCACTGGCCTGTTCGAGGCTCAGCCCCTTCAGGACCCGCAAGTCGCTGATACGGTTCACGTGCCACCCCGGCCAAAGCACGGCGGCGGCCTCCGCCATCAGCTCCAGCGCCACCGCGGCCGGAACGACCTTGACCCCATCGATCTGGTGATGGGCGAGAAACAGATCGCGCTGGGCGTCGAAGGTGTGGAAGAGGATCTGCTCGCCCTTGGATCCCGTCTCCGTGCGGCCACCGCGCAACAGCGGGTAGTGCGGCGCGTCCGTGGCCGCTTCCACGTCTCGGTATGCCCCGACCTGGTCTTCCCAGTCATCCCAAGGCCCCTCGCCGGCCACGATCTCGATCTGATCCAGCGCCCCGTGCGTGAGCTCCTCCATGAAGAGTCGCCGGCCAACATCGGGACGCACCAATGCGACCCCTTTGTCGGCAAACTTTTGCTCCGTCTCGGGGGTCACCATCCCCTTGCCGTGGCGTGTGGCCGCCCAGGGCCCCCAGTTGAGGACAACGACCTTGGTGCTCCCTCCCCAATGGGCCCGCAGCTGGCAGGCGAGTCGGTTCATGAGCTCGTTCGCGGTCGCGTAATCGGCCTGACCGCTGTTGCCGTAACGACCGGCGACCGAGCCAAATGCAACGAGAAAGCGCAGGGTCTGCGGCCGCACTTGGCGTGCCATCAGGAACAGGCCCTCGACCTTGGTGCCGACGACGTTGGCCCAGCTCTCGGGGGTCTTGTCGGCGATCGCCTTGTCGTCGATGATCCCCGCGCCGTGCACGATGCCATCGAGCCGGCCATACTGGCCATAGATCTCGTCGA
>JAXGTD010000080.1:0-19737 GCA_040775095.1 Chromatiaceae bacterium
GGCTACCGATTGCAACATCACGGCAGATATGCCCACACCCGGGCCTATCTGGAGGCCACGCTGCAGCAAGCGAACCTCGCCGTCCTGCGGCTGGACCAGGCGGTCTTGCGCTCCGAGGCCGGGGAACCGGTTTCCGGCTGGCTGGTGCTGGCCAGGAAGTCTTCGGCCGTCGCCCCGGGGCGGAGTGCGCCCGATCCCGCCGGTCTCGGCGCGAGTTGACGAGACGCTGCTGTGCTACCTTCCGGGCATCGGCTCGGGCCACGCACGGCGCGACGCGCGAAGTGCTCCATTCTCCGGTGCCATCAGCGCATTGGCAAGGTGCGCTCACCCACACCGATCCAGGCCACGGCAAAACGCCCCGTTTGTGTCCCGGCCTGATCGGCCCCATGTCACCGCAACCGCGGCGGCCCGAAAGTTGGAGGACACCCAGATGAAGACACTCACCCTGCTCTGCGCCCTGCTGCTCTCGGCGTGCGCGACAGACCGCCCCGCGCAGGACGCCGACGACAGCTCATCCGGCCCAACGGTCTATGGTCGGATGTCCGTATCGGTGGACCACACGACCATCAAGTAGATGCGCCGGGACGGCGCCAGGTCGGATGCGTGGATCGCGCCTTCCATCGCGCGTCGCGCCCCCTGCAAGCGCCGGCCACCGGGCCCAGGACCCCTGTCTGGCAGTGAGCGGGTGTCGGGTTTCCGAACGAGGCTATTCGAACGTGGACCAGAGCACGGCGGTGCGGCGTGCGCCCCCCGCCTCGAGCCAGTCTCGCAGGCGGTTCGAGTCCCCAACCGTGGTGAGCTTGCCGCTCGCCCCAAGCAGCACGATCTGCAGCCGCCGCCCGTCGATGAGCGTCTGCATCACGAGGCAGCGGCCCGACTCATTGATGAAGCCCGTCTTACTCAGCTCGACCCTCCAATCGGCGTTACGCACCAGGGGATTGGTATTACGATACTCGAGCGGGCCGCGTTGGGCATGCGGCTTCATGCTGACGGCGCCAGTGGAAGTGATCTCCCGGATCAGCTGATACTGGGCCGCGGCCCGGACCATCCGCACCAGATCCTCGGCGGTGGACTGGTTGCGACTGTCGAGGCCACTGGCGTCTGCAAAGGTGCTGTCGCGCATACCGAGCTGCCGGGCCTTTTCGTTCATCGCCTCGACGAACACGGGGGTGCCGCCCGCAAAGGTCGTACGCCCAAGGGCGGCGGCCGCCCGATTGTCGGAGGACATCAGCGCAACGGTCAGCATATCGCGCCGCGACATGGTCGCCTCGTCGATGCGCAGCCGCGAGCGACTGTGGCGCAGCCGATCACGGTCCTGCTCGGTGACGGTGATGCGGTCGTCCATCGGCACGGCCGCATCGAGCACGACCATCGCCGTCATCAGCTTGGTGATCGAGGCAATGGGACGGACCATGCGTGTGTTCTTGCCGTAGAGGCGATGTCCCTCGGCATCGACAACCAGCGCCGCGGTCGATTGGACGTCTGGCGTCGCTGCCCAGACGCCCGTCGGGTTGCCGAGGAACGTCGCGAACACCAAAGGCAGCAGCAGCCAGTGGCCAGAATGAGAATTTTTCGATGAAGTGGACATCTCTATCCCTGTTGAGCTTGAGTTGCCGACCCCGGATACGGCCGCAATTGGGCTGCAATTGTAGCAAGTCTTTCAGCCGATTATGCCTGCTTGTTGATCCCACATCTCTGGCAATGCGCAAGCCAGGGCCCGCCACGGTGAGCGCCGGCCCCAGGCAGTTTCTGACCGCCACCCCCGGCGCGTGCCGCGGCCAAGCAGGGGTCTTGCGGCGCCACACGGGGGCAGCCGGAGTGCTGTCGCCCATCCCAGCACCAGGTCGGCCCGGGACCATCGCTCGCGCGCCCGATGCACATCCATGCATCCGCGGCAGCGTGCACCCCCGTTTTCCGGGTTGAGACGTCTCGCGCCCTGGCCGCCCATCTGGCTGTTGGCGGCCCTGCCGCCGCTGTTCTGGGCCGGCAACTTCGTACTCGGCCGGGCACTACACGCCGACATCCCACCCATCGCTCTGTCGTTCTGGCGCTGGGCCGCCGCCCTCGCGATCCTGTTGCCGTGGGCCGGACGGACACTCTGGCGGCAGCGCCACCTGGTAGGCCGACACTGGCCCAGCGTGGCACTGCTCGCGGTGCTCGGTATCACCAATTACAACACCTTTGCCTACCTCGGGTTGCAGGAGACCACGGCGACCAATGGGGTACTCCTGTCCTCGGTCACACCGGTGCTGATCGTCGCGCTGACATTCGCGTTGTTGGGGCAGGCGATTCGCCCGATGCAGGCCGCCGGAATCGCGCTGTCATTGTCAGGTGTCGTGGTGATCGCAACCGGGGGTGAGCCGCGGGACCTGTTGCGCACCGCGCTCAACGGTGGCGATCGCTGGATCCTCGCCGCCAGCCTGGACTGGGCGCTCTACTCGGTCTGTCTACGTTGGCGCCCCGCCGGGCTGGACCCGCTGGCGTTCCTGGCCGCGATCATCGCGATGGGTCTGCTGCCGCTGGCCACCCTCTATGCCTGGGATCTGTCTCAAGGGCACCGTTTTGCTCCCAACGCGGCGAACCTCGGCGCCATCGGCTATGTCGCCATTTTTCCATCTGTGCTCGCGTACGTGTTCTGGAACCGCGCCATCACCGACCTCGGCCCGAACCGCACCGGGCAGTACATCCATCTGATGCCGGTCTTCGGCGCGCTGCTGGCCATGTTGTTTCTTAACGAGCACCTGCAGGTCTTTCATGGCATCGGGGTCGCGTTGATCGCGGTCGGAATCGCGCTGTCGGGGGATGCACCCCAGCGGCGGATCCGGTGAGCCGCCGCCCAAGCGACAACATGGGGACAAGGCGCGGACGAGGACGCCACGCATCCATGGCATCGGGCCGCGGCATAAGCTAGTATCGGATCAAAGACACAGAGTCGGACAAGCGCGGGATCGATCTCCCGCAAGACTCCGACCGCCATTCCGGCGCGGCCAGTTACGACAGGGGGCGCGGCCCCCGGGTGCCGCGCCGCCCGCCGTCCAAACCCGACCGGACACCAAGGGACCCTGACAACAATCGCATTCGCCAACGCGTCGGCCGCCAGTGTTCACCGACGGTCATGGGCGGGCCGATCACAGCACCGTTACCAGTACCGTTTAACGTTCCGAGTCGCTCCGAGCAACGATTGGGAGTCACTATGCCGGTTATCGACGTTGACGCGCTGCTCGCACCCGTCACGGTTGAAGCGCCTGCTGGTCCGGACCTGGAATACGATCCCACCTTCCTCGAGGTGATGCGACTCGCCGAGGGGACGCCCGAGCGTGTGATGGGCAATACCACGGTTCCCGCCGAGGAGCCGGACTGGCGTCAGATTCAGACCCTTTGCGCCGGGCTGTTGGCGCGATCCAAGGACCTGCGGGTCGCGCTCCTGTTGCTGCGCGCGCTGATTCATACCGAATCCCTGCCTGGCCTGCGATTGGGCATGGGGTTGCTCAAGGGCCTGCTCGAGCAACATTGGGAGTCTCTGCATCCCGAACTGGATGCGAGCGACGACAATGACCCCACGGAACGCATGAACCTGCTCTCGGCGCTGACCGACGCGGGCGCGATGCTGGGCCCCCTGCGCGAGGCCCCGCTGGTGCACTCGCGCGTGTTCGGAAAGGTCTCACTGCGCGATATCGAGATCGCCGAGGGCAAGTCCAGACCGAGACCGGGCACCGAGGCCCTCGATGCGGCGTCGATCAGCGCCGCGTTCCACGACTGCGAGCTCGATGAGCTGGCCGCGTCGACCGGGGCGGCATCCGCCGCGCTCGCGGATGCCAGGGCCCTGGGCGCCTCACTGGCGGCACGCGTGAGCACGTCCCAGCTCCCCGACATCGACCCCTTCCTCGCCCTGCTCTCGAGCGTCACCGCGGCACTGCAACCGCGACTGGCGGAACGTCAGCCGACGCCCGTCGCAGAAGAGACCGCCGCTGACCCGGACGCTCTGGAGGCCGAACAAGACATGGTGCATCCAACAGGCTCATCCACGCTCGGTCCGGCACGCATCGCCTCTCGTGAGGACGTGGTGCGTGTGCTCGATACCCTGTGTGAATACTACGCGCGCAACGAGCCATCCAGCCCGGTTCCCTTGCTGCTCAAGCGCGCACGCCGTCTCGCGACCAAGGATTTCCTGGACATCGTTCGCGATCTCGCACCCGAGGCACTCGAGAAGCTCGCGCTCATCCGGGGCCCCGACAGCGATGCCTGATGTCTGGCCATTTTGCATGGAACGGGACGCGGAGGAGGCCCTTGGCGGGCAGCCCGCCGCGGTCGGGGGCGTCCGCCCCCGTTGGCGGTTGGCTCGGCCGCGATCCAGATCCCGGCCGTTGGGAACCACCAACAGAGAGGCGGACTGACTACCGGGTCGAGCTCCTTGCTCACGGCTCGCCGCACTATCCAACCGCAACGAGGACTGAAAATGGCCAAAGAGAGTAGCCAGAAATTCATCGCTCGCAATCGGGCGCCTCGCGTCCAGATCGAATACGACGTCGAGCTCTACGGCGCCGAGAAGACCATTCAACTCCCATTCGTGATGGGTGTCCTGGCGGATTTGTCGGGCAAGCCCGCCGAAGCCCTCCCACCCGTCGGCGATCGTAAGTTCCTCGACATCGACGTCGACAACTTCGACGACCGGCTCAAGTCGATGAAGCCCCGCGTCGCCTTCCAGGTACCCAATACCCTTACCGGCGAGGGCAACGTCAATGTCGAGTTGACCTTCGAGAGCATGGACGACTTCTCGCCGGCCGCGGTCGCGAAGAAGGTCGACTCGCTCAACAAGCTGCTTCAGGCACGCACCCAGCTCGCGAACCTGCTGACCTACATGGACGGCAAGAGCGGCGCCGAGGAGCTGATCGCCAATGCGCTCAAGGATCCGGCGCTCCTGCAGGCGCTTGCATCGGCCCCGAAGCCATCCGACGAGGGCGAGGACCAGACCGCGGCGACGCAGGAGAAGTGACATGGCCGAGACCGAAACCCAGGTTCAGCCGGAGGCCCAGACGCAGACAGCCGAGGCGGGCGATTTCGCATCGCTGCTGCAACAGGAGTTCAGACCCCGATCCGACCGCGCCCGCGAGGCAGTCGAGGACGCGGTCCATACGCTCGCCGCGCAGGCACTCGAGCAGACCGGCCTGATCTCCGACGACGCGGTTCGCACCATCAGTGCCATCATCGCCGAGATCGACCGCAAGCTCACCGAGCAGGTAAACCTGATCCTGCATCACCCGGATTTCGCCCAGCTGGAGGGCAGCTGGCGCGGTCTGCACTACCTCGTCAATAACACCGAAACCGACGAGATGCTCAAGATCCGGGTCATGAACGTCTCGAAAAAGGAGGTCCACAAGTCCTTGAAGAAATTCAAGGGGACGGCCTGGGATCAGAGCCCGCTGTTCAAGAAGATCTACACGGAGGAGTACAGCATGTTCGGCGGCGAGCCCTTTGGCTGCCTCGTCGGCGACTACTACTTCGACCACAGCCCACCGGATGTCGAGCTGCTCACGCAGCTGGCCCAGATCTCCGCGGCCTCGCATGCGCCGTTCATTTCCGGCGCCGATCCCGGCGTCATGCAGATGGACTCCTGGCAGGAGCTGAGCAATCCGCGAGACCTCACAAAGATCTTCCAGACCCCGGAATACGCCGCTTGGAAGTCGCTTCGCGAGTCGGACGATTCGCGCTACATCGGCCTGGCGATGCCGCGCTTCCTGTCGCGGCTACCCTACGGGGCCAAGACCGATCCCGTGGATGATTTCGATTTCGAAGAGGAAACCGCCGGCGGAAACCATTCGCGTTACATCTGGTCGAACGCGGCCTACGCGATGGCCGTCAACATCAACCGCGCGTTCAAGCTCTATGGCTGGTGCTCGCGCATTCGCGGCGTCGAATCGGGCGGCGCCGTCGAAGGGCTCCCGGTGCACACCTTCCCGACCGATGACGGTGGCATCGATATGAAATGCCCGACGGAGATCGCCATCGACGACCGCCGGGAGGCCGAGCTGGCGAAGAACGGATTCATGCCGTTGCTGCACAAGAAGAATACCGATTTCGCGGCCTTCATCGGCGCGCAGTCGTTGCAGAAGCCCTTCGAATACGACGATCCCGATGCCACCGCGAATGCCAACCTGGCGGCCCGCCTGCCCTACCTGTTCGCGACCTGTCGCTTTGCGCATTATCTCAAGTGCATCGTGCGCGACAAGATCGGCTCCTTCAAGGAGCGCGAAGACATGCAGCGTTGGCTCAACAAATGGATACTCAATTACGTCGATGGCGATCCAGCGCATTCGAGCGAGACCACCAAGGCGAAGAAACCCCTGGCGGCGGCCGAGGTTGTGGTCGAGGAGGTCGAAGGCAACCCGGGTTACTACACCTCCAGGTTCTATCTCCGTCCGCACTACCAGCTCGAAGGCCTGACCGTCTCGTTGCGGCTGGTCTCCAAGCTGCCGTCGGCGAAGGGCGGGGGTTAGGCGGCCCCGGGCAGCAGCCCGATCCCCCGGCGATGCCCACGCAAACGCTGATCTCAGGCGTTTCCGGTCCGGGCCAGGGATGGCCCGGCGGGCTCAGTCATCCTAGTGACTGGAAATGGAGCGAATCGGCAGTCGCGTTTTTTCGGTTCGCAAGCTGATCCAGTGCCGGGAAGGTATTCGATCAGTGTCTGCCTGGCGCCGCCAATGAACGAGCGTTCCCGGAACGCGGTGACCCTAAGCAAACGCACCATGGTGCGAGGAGTTGAAAAATGGCCGTTGACATGTTTATCAAGATCGACGACGTCGAGGGTGAGGCCCAAGACAAGAAGCACGAGGGGGAGATCGACGTCCTCGCCTGGTCGTGGGGCATGAGCCAGTCCGGCACCATGCATGCCGGCGGCGGAGGCGGCGGCGGCAAGGTCTCGGTGCAGGACCTGTCGTTCACCAAGTGGATCGACAAGTCATCGGCGGTCCTGATGGAATACTGCGCCAAGGGCAAGCAGTACAAAGAGGCGCTGCTGACGGTCCGCAAGGCCGGCGGCGACGATCCCCTGGAATATCTCATCATCACCATGACGGACGTCATCGTCACGTCCATGAGCACCGGCGGCTCCGGCGGCGAGGATCGGCTCACCGAGAACGTGACGCTGAACTTCGGCGCGGTCAAGACCGAGTATCAGCCACAAAAGCCCGACGGCAGCGCGGAGGGAGGAAAGGTCGAGTTCGGTTGGGACATCGCCGCCAACGCTCCGCTTTGATCCCCGGGGTAACACATGCCTGATGGAGGGACGCCTCCCGCGTCCGCGGCAACCACGCGGGCGCGGCGGGCGACCAGGTCGCCCGATCTTGCCTCGAGAGGATGGCCATGCTAGCCGAAGACAAATTGCGCGAAGGCGACCTGGACGCCGCCTTGCAGCAACTCCAGGCCCAGATTCGAAAACAACCTGCCAACGCGAAGTATCGGGTGTTCCTGTTCCAGCTGCTCGCCGTCCTGGGCGAGTGGCACAAGGCACTGACCCAGTTAAACGTCGCCGCGGAGCTCGACGCCGGTACGCTTGCGATGGCCAGCACCTACCGCGACGCGGTACAGGTCGAGGTCCTGCGGGCAGAGATCTTCGCCGGCAGGCGCGATCCGGTGGTGCTTGGCGAGCCACGGCAATGGATCGCGCTGCTCGTCGAGTCCCTGCGCGTCGCCGGTCTCGGCCAGGCGGCGCAGTCCGAGCGGCTGCGCGCCGAGGCATTCGAGCTCGCACCGGCAACGGCAGGCGAGATCGACGGCGAGCCGTTCGCCTGGATTGCCGACGCCGACACGCGTCTCGGTCCCATCCTGGAGACCATATTGAACGGCCGTTACACCTGGGTGCCGTTTCAACATATCCGCTCGATTCAGCTCGAAGAGCCGGTCGACCTGCGCGATCTGGTCTGGGCGGCGGCTCACATCACCTGGACCAACGGCGGCGAGGCCGTCGCGCTGGTCCCGGCCCGGTATCCCGGGTCCGAGGCCAGCGCGGATGCGCGCATCCGGCTGGCCCGCCGCACCGAATGGATGGAGCCGACGCCGGGGCAATTCGTCGGTCTGGGCCAACGCATGCTCGCCACCGATCAGGGCGAATACCCGCTCCTGGGCGTGCGGCAGATCAAGCTCGACACGCCGGAATCGCCTGACGCTGGAGTGAGCGCGGATGGCTGACCTCACACCGAAGGAGCGACTGCAACCCTCACTGCTCGACCGTCTCACCGACAATGCCCCCAGCCAGACCCAGGAGTCGCGCGACGACCGGGTGTTGTCGCCGCGACGGCTCAAGGCGTCGGTGCTGCGCGACCTGACCTGGCTCTTGAACACCTGCGACCTGGCCTCGGCCCGGGATCTCGCCCCCTATCCCGAGGTGGTGCAGTCCGTGCTCAACTTTGGCCTGCCGGACCTGGCAGGGCGAAACGTCTCGGGGATGGATATCCCGACACTCGAGCGCGAGCTGCGCCGCGCGATCCTGCGTTTCGAGCCGCGTATCCTGCGCCAGACCCTGGTCGTTCGCGCCGTTGTCGACGAGTCCCACATGAGCCACAACGCCATTCGCTTCGACATCGAGGGCGAGCTGTGGGGGCAACCGCTGCCGCAACAGCTCTACCTGAAGACCGAGGTCGACCTGGAGTCCGGTGACGTGGCCGTGTTCGAGGCATCGGCGATGGGGGCCTGATCCAGACATGGACCCCCGCCTGCTCGCCCACTACAACCGCGAGCTCCAGCACCTTCGAGGCATGGGTGGGGAGTTCGCGGCCGAGTTTCCCAAGATCGCCGCCCGTCTCGGCCTCAGCGGCTTCGAGTGCGCCGACCCCTATGTCGAGCGACTGCTGGAGGGGTTCGCCTTCCTTGCGGCGCGGGTTCAGCTGAAGATCGAGGACGAGTTCCCTGCCTTCACGCAGCACCTGCTCGAGATGGTCTACCCGCACTACCTCGCGCCGACCCCATCGATGGCCGTCGTTCAGCTGCAGCCCGATCCGAACGAGGGCGCGCTGGCCGCGGGCTTTAGGATCCCGCGCGACTCGGCGCTGCGCAGCACGCTGGGCAAGGGAGAGCAGACCGCGTGCGAGTACCGCACCGCCCAGGACACGGTGCTCTGGCCCATCGAGATCACGCAGGCGGAGTACTTCAGCAACGCCGGTCCGGTCGCCAAGACCGACCTGCCGGCGTTGAATCGGACCAAGGCCGGCATTCGGCTGCGCCTGCGCGCCACCGCCGGTCTGAACCTGTGCGATCTGGATCTGGACCAACTCGTGCTCTTCCTGCAGGGCGGCGACGAGGTACCTTTTGCCCTCTACGAACAGCTCACGGCCAACCCGCTCGGGGTGCTGATACAGCCCCTGCCCCGGCCCCTGCCCTGGCTCCACGAGCTACCCGGCCGTGCGCTGAAACCGCTCGGGTTCTCCGCTCACGAGGCGCTGCTGCCCTATCCATTGGCCTCGTTCCAGGGTTATCGGAACCTGCACGAGTATTTCGCATTCCCCGAACGTTTTTTGTTCGTGGCCCTCGACGGGCTGGCCCCCTCGCTCGCACGCATCGGCGCACCCGAGGTGGACATCATCGTACTCCTGCCCACGCGCACGAGGGCACTCGACGGCGTCCTCGACGCGAGCCACTTCGCGCTGCACTGCACCCCGGCAATCAACCTGTTTCCCAAGCGCTGCGACCGTATCCATCTCGACAAGGGCGGCCCCGAATACCATGTGATCCCCGATCGGACCCGCCCCATGGACTTCGAGGTCTATCGTGTCGATGGGGTGACCGGCTACGGCACATCCAATGCCACGTCGCGCGCGTTTCGCCCCTTCTACGCGGCAACCGACCTCGCACATCCGAATGACAAGCCCGCCTATTACAGCGTTCATCGCATGCCGCGACGGGCCTCCTCCGCGCAACGCCGCCATGGTCCGCGCTCCAGCTACCTGGGCAGCGAGCTCTACGTCAATCTGGTCGACGCCGCCTCGGCACCCTGGGCGGCCGAGCTGCGCCAGCTCGGTGTCACCTGTCTGTGCACCAACCGCGATCTGCCGCTGCAGATGCCGGTGGGCGTCGGCAAGACCGATTTCTCGCTGGAGTCCGGGGCGCCGGTACAGTCGGTCCAGGTGCGGGCCGGACCGACCGCGCCAACGCCCTCTTATGCCCACGGCGACACCGCGTGGAGGCTGATCAGCCACCTGTCGCTGAACTACCTGTCCATCACCGATACCGAGGGCGGGACCGGCGCGGGTGCGTTGCGCGAGCTGCTGGCCCTGTACGCGGACCTCACCACCGCCGGCACGCGCCACCAGCTCGACGGCATCCGCGGCGTCGCGTCCCGGCCGATCACACGCCGACTACCGGGGGTGCGCCCAATCACTTACGCCCGCGGCGTGGAGATCACGCTGGACCTCGACGAGAGTGCCTTCGAAGGCACTGGCGCCTACCTGTTGGGCGCGGTGCTCGAGCGCTTCTTCGCCCGTTACGCGTCCGTCAACGGCTTCACCGAGACCGTCCTGACAACCCCCGAACGCGGAGAGCTGAAGCGATGGCCGGCGACCATCGGTCTGCGCCCGATCCTCTAGCGCTGCTGGCGGAGCTGGAGCGCGAGCCCTGGCGCTTTGGCTTCCTGCAGACGCTGCGGCAGCTTGAATGCCTGCAGCCGGATCGACCGCGCATCGCCAGCTCGGCGAAGGCCTCGGACGACCCGATCCGGCTCGGGCAAACGCCGTCGATGCTGTTTGCCCCGGCCGAGCTCGCGGCGCTGCAGCGGCGCGAGGCCGGACGGATGCCACGGCTGTTGGTCCATTTTCTCGGACTCCTCGGGCCCAATGGCCCACTGCCACTGCACCTGACGGACTATGCGCGTGATCGGATGCGAAACAGCGCCGATCCCACCTTCGCCCGCTTTCTCGATCTGTTCAATCACCGCATGCTCGGGCTGTTCTATCGCGCCTGGGGACAGGCCCAGCCGGCGGTCAGTTTCGATCGTCCCGACGGGCATCGATTCGGCGTCTACCTCGGCGCCCTGCAGGGCCTGGGCCTGCCGAGCGATCGCAACCGGGACGCGATGCCAGACCTGCTCAGGCTCCACTACACCGGTCACCTCGCGTGCCAGACCCGACACCCCGAGGGGCTGCGCTCGATCCTGTGCGGATTCCTCGGGCTCCCGGTCCAGATCGAGGAGTTTATCGGCCACTGGCTGATGCTGCCCGCCAACTACTGCTGGCGTCTGGGCGAGTCACCGCAGACCGGCGCGCTCGGACAGACGACCTCCATCGGCGCCCGGGTCTGGGATCATCAGTCCAAGTTTCGCATCCGTGTGGGCCCCCTGGGCCTGGCCGACTACCAGCGCCTGCTGCCCGGGGGCGAGAGCCTGACCCGCATCAAGGCGATCGTGCACCACTACCTCGGCGGCCAATTGATTTGGGACCTGAACCCGGTACTCAAGCAGCCCGAGGTCCCCGAGATCCGACTGGGCCAAGCCGGACGCCTGGGTTGGACCACCTGGCTGATGAGCCGCCCGCTGGGCCGGCTTGGCGACGATCTCAAGCTCGACCCCGGCATCAGCGACCCCAAGCCACATCCGCCGCGGCCGGCAACCGGACCGGTCGCGCCCACCAGAGGAACCGCATCATGACCGAGATCAGCCGCGCGGCCCTGTTCGGCAAGCTCAATCCGCTCGCCTACAAGGCCATCGAGGGCGCTACCGTGTTCTGCAAGATGCGGGGCAACCCATACGTCGAGCTCGTCCACTGGCTGCACCAGATCCTGCAGAACCAGGACTCGGATCTGCATCGGATCATCCGCCAGTTCGATCTGGACCCGGCCCGGCTGGCCAAGGACTTCACCGACGCGCTGGACCGGCTGCCGCGCGGCTCGCGTTCCATTGCCGATCTGTCCTCCGACGTCGAGGAGGCGGTCGAGCGCGGCTGGGTCTACGGGACGCTGATGTTTGGTGAGTCCCAGGTACGCACCGGACACCTGGTGGTCGGGCTCCTGAAGACCCGCGGGCTGCGCAACGCGCTGATCGGCATCTCACGTCAATTCGAAAAGATCGGTACCGACACCCTCACCGAGGGGTTTGCACGGCTCCTCGGCGATTCCCCCGAGAACCGCATGGGGAGCAGTGACGGCTTCCAGGTCGGCGGCGCCGCCGCCCCCGGCGAGGCGAGCGGCGCCATCGCACCCGCCCAGATGGGGAAGCAGGAGGCGCTCAAGCAGTTCTCGATCGACCTCACCGAGCGTGCCCGCAAGGGCGAGCTCGATCCCATCGTCGGCCGCGACGAGGAGATCCGCCAGATCGTGGACATCCTGATGCGCCGGCGCCAGAACAACCCGATCCTGACCGGTGAGGCCGGCGTCGGAAAGACCGCCGTGGTCGAGGGGTTCGCGCTGCGCATCGCCTCCGGTGACGTGCCGCCGCCGTTGCGCGAGGTGACGCTGCGCACGCTCGACGTGGGTCTACTCCAGGCGGGCGCCAGCATGAAGGGCGAGTTCGAGAACCGCCTGCGCCAGGTCATCGACGAGGTCCAGACCTCACCGAAGCCCATCATCCTGTTCATCGACGAGGCGCACACGCTGATCGGGGCCGGGGGTAGCGCCGGCACCGGCGATGCGGCCAATCTGCTCAAGCCCGCCCTCGCCCGCGGCAAGCTGCGCACCGTCGCCGCGACCACCTGGAGCGAGTACAAGAAATACATCGAGAAGGATCCGGCGCTGACCCGGCGCTTCCAGGTCGTTCAGGTCGACGAGCCCAGCGAGGAAAAGGCCATCCTGATGGCCCGCGGCGTCGCCTCGACACTGGAGCAACACCATCGCGTGCAGGTACTCGACGAGGGACTGGAGTCCGCGGTGCGTCTGTCCCATCGCTACATCCCCGCGCGGCAACTGCCGGACAAGGCGGTCAGCCTGCTCGATACCGCCTGCGCCCGGGTCGCGATCAGCCAGAGCGCGGTGCCCGGCGAGGTCGAGGACTGCCGCCGCCAGATCGAGGCGCTCGACACCGAGCTGGCCATCATCGCACGCGAGACCGCGGTCGGCGTCGAGACCGCGGAGCGCGAGGCCTCGGCCCAAGAGAAGCGGGCCGCGGCGCAGGAATGGCTCGGCGAGCTGGAGTCGCGCTGGCAGGCCGAGGGCCAGCTGGTGCAGGACATCCTCTCGCTGCGCGCGCGCCTGCGCGGCCAGGCCGCCCCGGTCGAGGGCACCGGCAGCGCGCTGGAGAAGGCCGCCGAGTCGGCACCGGCGGCGCAGGCCGTACCAGACGAGCCGCCCGCGCTGACCGACGAGGAACGGGCCGAGACGCTGCAGCAATTGCGCGGGCTGCAGGCGCAACTGCATACACTGCAGGGCGACAGTCCGCTCATCCTGCCCAGCGTCGACAGCCAGGCGGTTGCATCGGTCGTCGCCGACTGGACCGGAATCCCGGTTGGCCGCATGGTCAAGGACGAGGTGCAGGCCGTGCTGAATCTCGCCGAGACCCTGAACAAACGCGTGATCGGCCAACGTCACGCGCTGGACATGATCGCGCGGCGCATCCAGACCTCACGCGCCCGGCTGGACAACCCCAGCAAGCCCATCGGCGTATTCCTGCTTGCCGGCCCGTCAGGTGTCGGCAAGACCGAGACCGGCCTGGCCCTCGCCGAGGCCCTCTACGGTGGCGAGCAGAACATCATCACCATCAACATGAGCGAGTTCCAGGAGGCCCACAGCGTCTCGACACTGAAGGGCTCGCCCCCGGGCTATGTCGGCTACGGCGAGGGCGGTATCCTCACCGAGGCGGTGCGGCGCAAGCCCTACAGCGTGGTGCTGCTCGACGAGGTGGAGAAGGCGCACCCGGACGTGCACGAGATCTTCTTCCAGGTGTTCGACAAGGGGTGGATGGAGGACGCGGAGGGGCGCCACATCGACTTCCGCAACACCCTGATCCTGCTCACCACCAATGTCGGCACGGAGCTGATCATGGGCCTGTGCCAGGATCCGGACCTGATGCCCGAGCCCGAGGGCATCGCCACCGCGCTGCGCGAGCCATTCCTGAAGACCTTCCCGGCGGCGCTGCTCGGGCGGCTCGTCGCGATCCCTTACTACCCGCTCAACGACGAGATGCTCGCCGCGATCATCCGGCTGCAGCTGGGCCGTATCGTGCGCCGCATCGCCGAGCATCATCGCATCCCGCTCGAATACAACGAAGCGGTGGTCAAGCTCATCGCCGAACGCTGCGCCGAGGTCGAGAGCGGCGCCCGCGTCGTCGACGCCATCCTGACCAACACGGTGCTCCCGGAGATCAGCCGCGAGTTGCTGACCCGCACCATGGAGGGCCGGGCGGTCGGTCGCATCGGCATCGATGTCGGCGACGAGGGATTCAGCTACAGTTTCGACTGATGATGCCGTGCCGGGCGCGCGGCGCGAGCTCCTCGGCCGTGCGTTCACGCGCCCGGTCTCGGAGGCTTGCCGCGCACGCCCGCCCCACGGCATCAGGTTTCGACGATGTCCCATCCGATGGTCCTCCAGCAGAGATCCCACCATGCCGCTTAGCCAACGCGAACGGACAATCTCGGTCAGGACGGTGCTCGGCGACGATGCCCTGCTGCTGCGCGGCATGTCCGCGAGCGAGCAGATCAGTCGCCTGTTCGAGTATCGGCTCGAGCTGCTCAGCGAGGATCTGGACATCCGCCCGAGCGATCTGCTCGGCACCCAGGCCAGGGTGACGATGGCCCTGCCAAACGACCGCGAGCGTGAGCTCAACGGCTTCATTCACCGCTTTGCCCAGGCCGGATACGATGGGCCCTACGCGGTCTACCACGCCACGCTCGTACCCTGGCTGTGGTTCCTGTCGCGCACCGCCGATTGCCGCATCTTCCAGGAGCAGAGCGTCCCCGATATCGTCAAGGGGGTGTTTCGCGAGCACGGCTTCAGTGACTTCGACGAGCGGCTCTCGGCCAGCTACCGGGAGCGGACCTACTGCGTCCAGTATCGCGAGACAGACCTCAACTTCGTGAGCCGCCTGCTGGAACAGGAGGGCATCTATTATTACTTCGAGCACCACGACGGCAAGCACATCCTGGTCCTCGCAGACGATGTCGGCGCCAACGCGAGCGTGCCCGGCTACGAGCAGATCCCCTTCTACGAACCCGACGCGACCTCGTTTCGCGAACGCGACCACATCAGCTACTGGCGCCTCGTCCAGCAGGTGCGCGCGGGCACATTCGTGCAGACCGATTTCGACTTCACCGCCCCGCGCAAGGACCTGCTGACCAAGCGCAGCGGCCCCAAAAGGCACGAGCACGCGGATGCCGAGGTCTTCGACTATCCGGGCGAATACACCGACAGCAGCGATGGCGAGCAGTACGCGCGCATCCGTCTCGAGGAGATGCAGGCCGATTTCGAGCTGGCGGAGGCCGAGGGCAATGCCCGCGGCCTGACCACCGGCGCCCTGTTCTCGCTGACAGGCTACCGCCGCGAAGACCAGAATCGCGAATATCTCGTCGTCGGCGCCCAGTACGAGTTGCGCTCGGATGCGTTCCGCTCGTCCGGCTCCGGGGCCGTCGAGCCGGAGGGGCCCGTCTTCACCTGTCGCTTCCAGGCCATTGACGCCCAGATACCCTACCGATCGCCACGCGTCACGCGCAAGCCCGTCGTGCAGGGCCCCCAGACCGCGATCGTGGTCGGCAAGTCGGGTGAGGAGATCTGGACCGACGAGCACGGACGGGTCAAGGTGCAGTTTCACTGGGACCGCTACGGCAAGGCCGACGAGCACAGCTCGTGCTGGGTGCGGGTGTCGCATCCCTGGGCCGGCAAGCATTGGGGGAGCATCGCGATCCCACGCATCGGCCAGGAGGTGATCGTGAGCTTTCTGGAGGGCGATCCCGACCAGCCGATGATCACCGGGCGCGTCTACAACGGCGATTGCATGCCCCCCTGGGATCTGCCGGACAACAAGACGCGCAGCGGCACGCTCAGTCGCAGCAGCAAGGACGGCACCGCGTCGAACTGCAACGAGATCCGCATGGAGGACAAGAAGGGCGAGGAGGAGCTGTACTTCCACGCCGAGAAGAATCAGACCATCGAGGTCGAGAACGACGAGTCGCGCTGGGTCGGGCACGACCGCGTCAAGCAGGTCGATCACGACGAGACCACGCAGATCAAGAACAACCGCACCGAGACCGTCGGCGTAGACGAACAGATCAGCATCGGTGGCAATCGCACCGAATCCGTCGGTGTGAACGAGACCATCGACATCGGCGGGAGCCGGACGGAGCATGTCGGCGCCAACGAGGACATCAAGATCGGCGCCAATCGCACCGAGCTGGTCGGCGCCAACGAGTCCGTGAGCATCGGCGCCACCCGAACGCTCAACGTCGGCGCCAGCGAGAAGATCATGGTCGGCGCCACCCGAACGGATAGCATCGGCGCCGCGCTGATGCAGAGCGTCGGCGGCCCCGTCGCCATCACCTGCGGCGGGCCCTACACCATCACCGCGGCGGGCGGCATGAATATCATCGCACCAGGCGGCACCAAGGTCGTGGACTTCGAGCTCTGCCAGGTCGGCGGCACCATCAAGGAGGGCTACGCGATGAAGCTCGACTTCAACGGCGTGGCGCTGGAGGCAAACGCGGCCAAGGGCGAGGCGACCGGGTCGGCCAACGCCGTTGTGGGCCTGAAGTTCGAAAAGGTCGGCGCGGAGCTCGGCGGCGACGACGTGCTGCAGAAGTCCTACGCCCTGGCCTGCCTGTCGGAGGCCACCGGTATCGAGATGGCGACCCTCAAGGTGCTGATGTAAAAGGCATCGCGACATGCGCTACGTCAAACCCCTGATCGCGTCCGTCGTGACGCGCTGCTTCGAGCATCGGCGGCGCTTTTTCCTGGGCGTCTCCGTGCTGCTGTTCTCGCCAACGGGCCGCGGCCAGGGGCTGCTGCCGGAGCAGGAGCTCTGGCCCTTTTGGGCAGGCCGACCCGAATCCGGCACACCGCTCGAAGAGGCCTTCCCGCGCCGGCACGCCGAGTATCTGGTCGGGGGGACGGCCTACACCCGGCCCGACCAGCACCAAGGCGGCCTGGTCCGCGCACGGGTCGGGCCCCTGCGCAAGGAGCTCGTGGTCTGGGGGGAGCGCTTTTGGACTGGGCAACGACCATCGGATCCGAAGGCCTTCGACTCCCTGCCCTTGGATTGGGCCCAGACCTACGGTGGCCCCGACGTTGCCGAGAATCCGGTCGGCATGGGCAGCCGGGACACCGAGATCAATGGCGTGCGCATGCGCCTGCTGCCACGGATCGAATATCCCCGCCAGCCGCTGACCAGCCCGTCGCAGCGGGGCGTCCCCGCGGGTCTCGCGCCATTGGACCAGACCTGGGCCGGGCGCGCCGCCAAGCGCGGCACCTACGACGATCGTTGGCTCGAGGAGGGGTTCCCCGGCCTGGCCTCGGACATCGACTGGGGCTTCTTCAATCTCGCCCCCGAGGACCAGCAGCAACCGGACGCCTTTCGCGGCGACGAGGACTACGCCTTCCACGGCCTGCATCCCACCAAGCCGATCGTCGATGGCCAGCTCCCTGGTTTGACCACACGCGTATTCGTCACGCGCACGGGCGCCGCCGGGGCGCTGTTCGAGGAGCTCCAGACCCGGCTCATGGCGCTCTGGTTCTTCCCCGCCGAGGAGCGCCTGATCCAGGTCTTCCAGGGCTGGATCGGCGTGACCGAGGACGACGCCGCAGACGTCGAGCACCTGCTCACCGCCGTCGAGCGTCTCGGGCAGCCGCGCCCGATCGAGCACTATCGCAACGTCCGCGAGCGCCGCCTCGCTCGCGAGCATGGCGTCATCGAGGCCCTGCGCGAATCGGACCTGGCCCCGGCCGACCTGGTGCAATCGCCCTTCGATCTGCAGCCATCCGACAGTCCAGGCCTCACCCGCGCGTTGCGCCGGGCAAAACGCGAGCGCCTGGCAGCGCGCACGCTGATTGCCGAACACGGCCTGAACCCGGACGAGCACGGCCCCCCCGAAGACCTGCCGGAGCCACCCGAGATCCGTTCCATCGACGATCTGCTCGCGGTGCGCAAGCAGATGGAAGCGGAAGGCGCCGGCCTCGCGGCGCGCATGGCGGCCGAGAAGCAGAAAGCCGCGGACGACGTGCGCGCGCTGGTCGAGGCACAAGGGCTCGACTTCGGCGTCATCGAGCGCGAGATGAATGGCGAGCTGACGCGGGGCCCACCGATGCCGATGGCGGATGCACTGATCCGCGATCTCACCGGGCAGGTCGAGCGGGGCCGCACCGCGGGCGCCGCCACCCAGGAGCTCGAGCAGATGTTGGCGGACCCGGCTGTCATCGCGGGTTGGCACCAGGCCGACCGGCAGCAGCTCGCCGGTTACAGATCGATGGGGCACCACCAGGCGCCGGCCACTCGTCTGGACCCGGAGGCCGCGGCCGCGGTGCGCGAACGCGTGGTGGCGCACCATTCCGGTGGCGGCAGCCTGGCGGGCTGGGATCTGACCGGCGCCAACCTGCGCGGTCTCGATCTGACTGGTTCCGACCTGCGCGAGGCGCTGCTCGACAGTGCCGATCTCAGCGGGGCCCGCCTGGACGGCGCCCGGCTCAGCGACGCGATGCTCGCCCATGCGCGGTTGGCGCAGACCTGCCTCGATGGCGCGGACCTGCAGCGTTGCAACCTCGGTGGTAGCCGGATCGCGTCGGCGAGCCTGCGCGGCGCCGACCTCGGGGAGGCCATCCTGGAGCAGACACGCCTGTCGAAATCGGATCTGCGCGACACCCGGCTCGATGGCGCGCGCTTCGAGGGCGCGTCCATCGATGCCGTGGACTTCTCCGGGGCCCACAGCGAGGCGATGATCCTGATGCGCGGGCGTGATCTTCGCGGCTCGCGCTTCAGCGCGATCCGCTTCGCGCAGGCCGTCTTCGAGGGCTGCGACCTGCGCGGCACGGACTTTTCCGATGCGCACATCGCCAAGGCGGTGTTCATCTCGATCCAGGCCGATGGTGCCTCGTTCCGCGGTCTGCAGCTGGGCGCCGGCTGCTTCGTCATGGGCTGCCGTCTGGACGCCGCGGATTTCACCGGCGCGCGCCTGTGCGAGGTCTCGCTACGGGGCGCCTTCGCGCGTGGAGCCGACTTCACCGGGACCGAGCTCGTCGGCGCCGACCTGAGCGAGTGCGATCTGCGCGAGGCGGTCTTCTACGCGGCCGACGCCCGCCATGCGCGCTTCGTCCGCGCCGATCTGAACGACGCCGATCTCGGCGGCTGTAACCTCGCCGGGTCTGTGTTGCAACATGCGCGACTCGGGCACACGGACCTTCGCCAGAGCAATCTCCACGAAAGCGACCTGGCACGGGTACGTCTTGGCCCGGCGGTGCAGTTCGATGGTGCGCTCACGACGCGCGTCCGCACCCACCCGCGCTATCGTCCGCCCTCCGAGACGTCCTGACCCCGATGGACAAAGCGGAACTGTTGCGTCGCGCCCAGTATGCCGAGCCCGTGCTCGGCGAGGTGTTCCGGCAATGGGATCTGCGAGGCGCGGACCTCGCCGGCACCCTGTTCGAGGGCTGTGCGTTTCTCGACTGCGATCTGACCGGCGCCGACCTCACCGACAGCCAGTTCGTGCGCTGCCGCTTCGTCGGGACCGACCTCAACGAGGCCCGCATCGCCGGCACCGTGTTTTTCGAATCCGAGCTGGTCGGCGCGTCGTTCGCGCAAGCCCAGGTCGAAAACGCAAACTGGTATGCCTGCCAGTTGCGCGACCTGGA
>JAXGTD010000081.1:0-19511 GCA_040775095.1 Chromatiaceae bacterium
CCGCCGATCTTGTCGGCGAGCAGCGCGACCAGCTCACGGGCTTGCTGCGCCTGTTTGTCGACCGCCAGGCGCAGTCCCAGACCAAACTCGGCGTTGTCCTCGAACAGGGAGTTGTTCCAGCTTGGGCCGCGACCGTCGCTGTTGGTGGTGTAGGGCGTGGTTGGTAGATTGCCGCCGTAGATCGACGAGCAGCCGGTGGCGTTGGCGATGAGCATGCGGTCGCCAAACAGCTGCGAGGCGAGCTTGATGTAGGGCGTCTCGCCGCAGCCGACGCAGGCGCCGGAGAACTCGAACAGCGGCTGCAGCATCATCGCGTGCTTGATCTTGGTGCCGTCGAGCCTGGTCCGGTCATATTCGGGCAGCGACAGGAAAAAGTCCCAGTTTGGCTGCTCCAGGGCATGCCGCTCTTCGGCCGGAGCCATGTTCAGGGCCTTGCGCTTGGGGTCTTTGCGATCGCGGATCGGGCAGACGTCGACGCAGAGGCCGCAGCCGGTGCAGTCGTCCGGCGCCACCTGATAGGTGATGTGATGACCGGCGGGGAAGTCCTTGCCCTTGACCTGCACGTGCTGGAAGGTCTCGGGGGCGTTCGCGGTCAGCTCGACCGGGTATACCTTGGCACGGATCGCCGCGTGCGGGCAGACCATAGGGCACTTGCCGCAATGGGTGCAGAGGTCTTCCTCCCACTTGGGCAGCTCGAGGGCGATATTGCGCTTCTCGTAGCGTGTTGTGCCGGTCGGCCAGGTGCCGTCGGGCGGCATCAGACTGACCGGGAGGCTGTCGCCCTTTCCCTTGATCAGGGTGGCCGTGACCTGCTGAACGAATGCCGGCGCATTGTCCGGCACCACCGGCGGGCGTTCGAAGGTGCTGGAGACCTGTCCCGGCACCTGCACCTGGCGCAGACCCGCCAGCGTCGCGTCGATGGCGGCATAGTTGCGGTCGAGCAGATGCTGACCCTTCCTGCCGTAGGTCTTCTTCACCGCGGCCTTGATCTTGGTGATCGCATCGTCCTTCGGCAGGATGCCGGAGATGGCGAAGAAGCAGGTCTGCATGATGGTGTTGATGCGGCGGCCCATGCCGGTCTTTGCCGCGATGTCGTACGCATCGACGACATAGAAGTGCAGCTGCTTGTCGATGATCGCCTGCTGCATGCTCTTGGGAAGGTCGTCCCAGACCTTGTCCTCCGGCGTCGATGCATTGAGCAGGAAGGTCCCGCCCGGTTTCGCCTTCTCGAGCATGTCATAACGTGCCAGAAACGTAGGCTGATGACAGGCGACGAAGCTCGCCTCGTCACTGCCGACCAGGTAGGTACTGTCGATGGGCTTGGGGCCGAAGCGCAGATGCGAGATGGTCACGGCACCGGCCTTCTTCGAGTCGTACTCGAAGTAGCCCTGGCCGTAGTTGGGCGTCTCCTCGCTGATGATCTTGATCGAGTTCTTGTTCGCCGAGACGGTGCCATCGGAGCCCAGCCCGTAGAACACGCAGGCGGTGACACCGGCGCCGGTATCGGGCTTGAAGCCCGCATCCCAGTCCAGACTGGTGTGGCTCACATCGTCGATGATGCCGACCGTGAACAGGTTTTTCGGCCGATCCTTGCTCAACTCATCGAAGACGCCCTTGACCATGGCCGGCGTGAACTCCTTGGACGACAGGCCATAACGACCGCCGACGACGCGAGGCATGGTTGCCATGTCGCCGTTCGCGACCGCCTGTGCCATGGCGGTGACGACGTCCTTATAAAGCGGCTCCCCGTCGGAACCGGGCTCCTTGGTGCGGTCGAGCACGGCGACCTTGGTCGCGGTGACCGGCAACGCGGCGAGCAGATGCGCCGGGCTGAAGGGCCGGAACAGGCGCACCTTGATCAGGCCGATCTTCTCGCCGCGCGCAACCAGGTGCTCCACCGCTTCCTCGGCCGCGCCGATGCCGGAGCCCATGAGCATGACCACACGCTCGGCATCCTCGGCCCCAACGTACTCGTAGAGCTTGTACTCGCGTCCGGTGAAGGTGGCGAGCTTGTCCATCTGGGCCTGCACGATGGCCGGCACGGCCGCGTAGAAGGGGTTTACCGTCTCACGCCCCTGGAAGTAGACGTCGGGGTTCTGCGAGGTGCCGCGGATGGTGGGGTGATCCGGATTGAGGGCGCGGGCACGGTGGGCGTTGACCAGGTCCTCATCGATCATTGCGCGAATGGTCTCGAGCGGCAGTTTCTCGATCTTCGCGACCTCATGGGACGTTCGGAATCCGTCGAAGAAGTGCAGGAAGGGGATACGCGACTCGAGCGTCGCCGCCTGCGAGATCAGCGCGAAATCCATTACCTCCTGAACCGACGCCGAGCACAGCATGGCATAGCCGGTGGCGCGGCACGCCATCACGTCCGAGTGATCCCCAAAGATCGAAAGGGCCTGAGCTGCCAGCGAGCGCGCCGACACGTGCAGTACCGTCGGGGACAGCTCCCCGGCGATCTTGTACATGTTGGGGATCATCAGCAGCAGTCCCTGCGAGGCCGTGAACGTGGTGGACAGAGAACCCGCCTGCAGCGCGCCGTGGATGGCGCCCGCGGCGCCTGCCTCGCTCTGCATTTCGACGACATCGGGTACCGTGCCCCAAAGATTCTTCGTGCCTAGCGACGACCACTCGTCTGACCACTCGCCCATTGGAGAGGCGGGGGTGATCGGGTAGATGGCGATGACCTCGTTGGTCAGGTGGGCGACGTAGGCGGCGGCTTCATT
This sequence comes from Chromatiaceae bacterium, assembly GCA_040775095.1. Classification (GTDB taxonomy): domain Bacteria; phylum Pseudomonadota; class Gammaproteobacteria; order Chromatiales; family Chromatiaceae; genus JAXGTD01. Next base: position 2,727 of record JAXGTD010000081.1, read on the forward strand.
GCCGTCGAGGGTGACCATTTGCTGTTTCGACATCGATTTGATACCGCGGTAGATGTTGGTTGACAGAAATACTCGGCTAGACTTGCACTTGGTAGCTGAAAAGATTCCCGGTTCGGGGAGCAACCGGTTTCAGGGGATGGGTGGTGAGGGTTGGGCGAGTGTTGCAAGGTGCACAAGCGGCTCGCCAACCGGATGGTTGTTCGCCGCCACACGGCCCGAAGACACGACTATATCCCGAATCGGGGGCGCATCAACCAATTTTGTATCGATTGCCGGTGCAAAATTGCGCCCAACCGTGAGCATGGTCGTACTTCCCGCGGAGGATAGCATAGCGCCATCCTGGCGATTTCTCTGGCCCTTTTGCATCCGGCGGGCGACCTGGTTTTCAATTGCGTGCCATGGTTGCCGTCATCCGAGAACCCGTCACCGCCCTGCGCAAGATGTACGAGGAAGATCTCCCGGGCGTCCTGCTCGTCGAGCACGCGGCCTACGCCACGCCCTGGGCCGAGGGTATCTTCCGCGACTGCCTGCGGGTCGGTTACTGCTGCCTCGTCCTCGAGCGCGCGGAGCGCATCATTGGCCATGCGATCATGTCCATCGCGGCGGGCGAATGCCATATCCTGAACCTGTGCATCCACCCCGACTATCACCGACGAGGACTCGGGCGGCGTCTGCTGCGCCGTCTGCTCGCGTTGGCGCGCCAGCAGGACACGGACACCGCGTTTCTGGAGGTTCGCGCGTCCAACCGTCATGCTCTGTCGTTGTACTCCGACGAGGGATTCAACGAGATCGGCCTGCGCCGGGGTTACTATCCCGCGGGAGAAGGGCGGGGGCAGGCCCGGGAGGATGCCGTGGTCATGGCCAGAGCGCTTTGATTGGATGCCAAGTAGATGCCTTCCTGGTATCTACTCGGCTCGCGCCCCGCGAGGCGCGACTCGCTCCATTTTCGGGCGCTTGCAGCGCGCGCAAATGCGGGGCCATCCGTGGCCCGGATGGAAGACGCTTTGAATCGACGCTCCTTGCGGGAACTGCTGCTCCAGTGCCTTCCTTGTATGTACCCGGCTCGCGCCCCGCGAGGTGCGCCCCTCACGCCCGATAGCCGCGCCGCGACTCCCCGCGATCCAGCTCGCCGCGCCTCGTCGCCGCGCCTTGCACGCGGGCACGACGGACGCACCTCGCCAACCGAAGACCCACGTGTGATGGGAGCACTCCGATGAAGGCTGGATCCCGGTGCAGTCGGCTCTGACTCGATCGCTTGTGCGCGCGGTCGATGAACCTGTCCGCGCATGGGTGGCTTGTTCGCTGATCTCGGGCAGGGGCGATGCAGACGCGTGCCAAGATCGGGCCGGGCGATGATGGCCGCCGGGTTGCCTACAGAGTCCGACTCGTTTGTTATGCCAGCGTGCTCTGCGCCAGGCGGTCCCGGGGCCATTCGGACGTCATGGATGGCCAGGTTGCCGCGAGAACATTCTCATTCTCGTGTCTGTGTTATGCTCCGCGGCCTCCGGGTCGCACGCGAGATCCGGAGCCGGTTGCCGATCGATCCGATGTGGATCGTCGAATACGATTTTTGGAGGAGGCTCAATCCCATGCCGCACCGATCGCTGGTCCTTTCCTTGGCATTGCTCGGTAGTGGGGCCGCCTGGTCGCAGCCGCCGGCGCCATTTCCCGTCCCACCACCCATGCCGATTCAATCGGGCAATCAAGCCCCCTTCCTATCGCATGGCGAGGGCGACAGGTGGGCGGTCGTCGAGCGTCGCGCGGTGGGAGGCAATACCACCGTTGGTGGCACGGTTGTGCCCTTGGAAGAGATCACGTTCACCGCTCAGATGCCGGGCAGCGTGGAGATGATCGCGGGCAGCGAGGGTGACTTCTTCAGGAAGGGTGCGGTGCTCGCGGCGCTCGACGAGGCCGGGCTACGCGCCCAGCGCCAGGCCGCCCTGGCGCAGATCAACAACGCCCAGTCCGCGTACCGCAATGCCGGTGTTCAGTACCACAGGGAACGCCGCGACCCGACGCCACAGCAGGGCAACATGATGAGCCAGATGATGCCGATGCCCTTTTTCGGCGATAACAAGGAGACCGGTGTCGCGCGCGACGCGACCCTGTACGGGTATACCTCCAAGATCGAGCAGGCGCAGGGCGCGCTGGTCGCCGCACAGGCCCAGTTGCGGGAGATCGACGCGAAGCTGCAGGACGTCAAGAGCATTGCCCCCTTTGACGGCTATATCACCCACAAGCATGCCAATGCCGGCGATACGGTGCAGCCGGGCCAACCGCTGCTGAGCTTCGCGGACATTGGCCGCCTGCAGATCCAGGCGGATGTGCCGACGCGGCTGTCCGCACCGCTGACGCCGGGCTTTGTGACCAAGGTCAAGCTCGATGACCCCGACCAGACCATTGCGACGGCGCGGGTCGCACAGGTCTTCCCGATGGCAGACCCGACCCGACACACGGTACGCGTCAAGCTCGATCTGCAGCCAGGTGCCCCGGCGAAGGCGGGCATGTATGCCGAGGTCCTGATCCCACAGCAAGGCATGGATCAGGGTTCGGTGCCGGTGATTCCGATGTCGGCGGTCGTCCGGCGTGGCGGGCTGCCGATGGTCTATGTGCTTGACGCCGAGGGTCAGCCGCGCCTGAACCTGCTTCGGCTGGGGGAGCAATTCGGCGATCAGGTCAGTGTCCTGACGGGGTTACAGGGCGGTGAGCGCATTTTGCTGGAACCACCGTCGGCCAACTGAGCAGGCGCCCACACCGCACGGTGGGGGAAGCCGGGCGATCGGGTAGGGGGCTGCTCCATCCGGCCGCGATCCGCATCGGCTTTTGCCGGCACTACCCGCGTGCAACCCGCCGGCCACGGCTCGTCCTGCCGGCCACAATGACCGCGACCAGGGTATAGGACCAGTATCCATGTCTGAATCCACGACTCCCAACACGGCTTCCAGCCACGGACTCGGCCTTGCGGGCCTGACCGCGAAGACCTTCATCCACTCCCCGCTCTCGCCGCTGTTGTTTGTCGCGATGCTTGGGATGGGCATTCTCGGGTTGATCGCGACCCCGCGTCAGGAAGATCCGCAGATCTCGGTGCCCATGATCGATGTGTTCGTGCAGTATCCGGGGGCATCGACCGAGCAGGTGGTCAGTCTGGCGGTGGAACCGTTGGAGCGACTACTCTCCGAGATACCGGGTGTGAAGCATGTCTACTCCGCCAGCGAGCGCGAGCAGGGCATCATCACCGTGCGCTTCAAGGTCGGCGAGCAGATGGGCCCGTCGCTGGTCAAGGTTCACGACAAGCTGCAGGCCAATCAGCAGGTGTTGCCCCCCGGGGCGAGGGCGCCCGTGGTCAGACCAAAGGGCATCGACGACGTGCCGGTTGTCACGCTGACGCTGTGGTCGGACGTCATCGATGATGCCGCCCTGCGCGCCCTGGGGTCGAAACTGTTGCAAAGTCTGGCGCAGATCCCCGACGTGGGCCAGGGGTTTGTGGTCGGTGGCCGCCATGAGCAGATCCGCGTCGAGGTGGAGCCGCAGCGGCTCGCCGGCTTTGGCGTAACGCTCGATCAACTCGCACGCACCATTCAGACCGCCAATGCCGAGCAGCGAACCGGAAACTCTGAGACCGGTCAGCAGCATCTGACCGTCTACACGGGCTCGTTCCTGGGCAGCGCCCTGGATGTCGAGCGGCTGATGGTCGGCACCTACAATGGCTCGCCGGTGTATGTGCGCGATGTCGCCAAGGTCAGCCTTGCGCCAGAGGAGTACCGCGAGCAGGTCAACTATTACACGGGTCCCAGCTATTCGGGTTCGGGTGCCGCCGACGGCATGCCAGCGGTGACCATCGCGCTGGCGAAGAAGGAGGGCAGCAACGGGGTGACGGTCGCCAATGCGATTCTGAACAAGGTCGAGCGACTGAAGGGGCAGTTGATCCCCGACAACGTCAACGTCGAGCTCACCCGCAACTACGGTCAGACCGCCAACGACAAGGTCAACGAGCTGCTCTTTAAGCTCTTCGTCGCCACTGGTGCCGTCACGGTGCTGGTGTTACTGGCCTTGGGCATCAAACCCGCGATCGTGGTCACACTGGTGATCCCCGTGGTGCTGTTGATGACCGTGTTTTCGGCCTGGATCATGGGCTACACCATCGATCGGGTCAGTCTGTTCGCGCTGATCTTCTCGATCGGTATCCTGGTCGATGACGCCATCGTCGTGGTGGAGAACATCTACCGCCGCTGGCTGCTCAAAGGTGCGACGGACACCGATACCGCCGTGGCAGCCGTCGCCGAGGTCGGCAATCCAACCATCATCGCCACCTTTACGGTCGTCGCGGCGCTGCTCCCGATGGGGTTCGTGTCCGGCCTGATGGGCCCGTACATGGAGCCGATCCCCGCGCTGGGGTCCGTGGCCATGCTGTTCTCGCTCTTCGCGGCATTTGCGTTCACACCATGGCTTGCGATGCGTATCCGGCCCAGCATGGCGGCGTTGGAGAAGGCGGAGCGAAAGGAGCACAAGACCGCCGCGGCGCTCGATGGCTTGTTCCGTATGGTTCTTCTCCCGCTGATCGAGCGTAAGACGCTTGGTTATCTCTTCCTCATTGGCCTGATCCTCGCGTTCTTCCTCTCCTGTTGGCTGTTTTACGCCAAGGCCGTGGCCTTCAAGATGCTGCCCTTCGACAACAAGCCGGAGTTCAGCGTGGTGCTCGACATGCCCGAGGGCACCGCGCTCGGACGCACCGCCAATGTCGCCCGGATGCTCGCCGACGAGGTGCGCAAGATCCCGGAGGTCGTCGCCATCCAGACTTACGCCGGGACCGCCAAGCCGTTCGACTTCAACGGCATGGTACGTCACTACTACCTGCGCCAGAAGCCCTGGCAGGGCGAGGTCCAGGTGCAGCTCACCGACAAGCACGAGCGTGATCGCACCAGCCATGAGATCGCGCTGATGGCGCGGGACATCCTGACACCACTGGCCCGCGAGGTGGGTGCGCGCATCACCGTGGTCGAGATGCCCCCGGGCCCACCGGTCCTGCAGTCCGTCGTTGCCGAGATCTACGGCCCCGACGGCCCAACCCGCCGGCAAGTCGCGGCCGACATGGTCGGGCTGTTCGAGCAGGTCGACAGCCTCGCCGACGTGGACAGCTATGTGCAGGAGCCATTCGAGGTGCTGCGCTTCGAGGTCGACGCCGAAAAGGCCGTGCGCCTGGGCATCTCCGTGGATACCGTGATTCGAAACCTCGACATGGCACTGGGGGGCTTCAAGGCCGGCGACGTCAAGCGCGGCAGCCTGCTCGAGCCCACCTTTATCACCATCGAGGTGCCTCTGGCGCTGCGGGCGAACCTGGCACGGCTTGCGGACCTGCCGATCCCCGCCGGTGACGGACACACGGTGCCCCTGGCCGAGCTCGGGCGTTTTGTCAAGGTGCCCCAGGATCCGGTTGTCTACCACAAGGATCTGCGTCCGCTCGAGTATGTCGTTGGGGACGCGGTGGGGAAACTTGGCGCGCCGTTGTATCCGATGTTGGAGGTCGAGGACCTTCTGATGGACTACAGGACCCCCGACGGCGTGACGATGTCCGGCACCATGTTCACTGGTGCGCCCCCGGATGACGGGCGCTCGGCATTCGAATGGGGCGGGGAATGGACCGTCACCTACGAGACATTCCGCGATATGGGACTAGCCTTCGCCGTTGCGCTGGTGCTGATCTATATGCTGGTCGTCGCCGAGTTTGGCAACTTCGTGACCCCCGCGGTAATCATGGCCCCGATCCCGCTGACCCTGCTCGGCATTGTCCCGGGCCACTGGCTGATGGGTGCCGATTTCACCGCGACGTCGATGATTGGCTTCATCGCGCTGGCGGGAATCATCGTTCGAAACTCGATCCTGTTGGTCGACTTCTCCATCGAGGAAGTCGCGGCCGGAAACAGCGTGAAGGAGGCCGTCGTCAATGCCTGCAAGGCCCGCACGCGCCCGATTCTGATCACGGCCCTCGCGCTGGTCGCCGGCTCGAGCGTCATCCTGACCGATCCAATCTTCCAGGGGATGGCGATCTCGCTGTTGTTCGGTGTGCTCGTCTCGACCCTGCTCACCCTGGTCGTGATCCCGCTGGGTTGCGTCAGCGCGGGCAAGTACCTGGTGCGGCGCTAGGCTGACGCTGACGGGCTGCCTTCCTGGGCGCCTGCATTTTCAGCGCTTGCAGCGCCAACGACTGCCGGGCCATGGATGGCCCGGCGGTTTCCTTGATTCAACCGACCGGAAATCGAGCCACTCGGGAACCGCGTATTCGGTTCGCGCGCTGATCCAGCGCCAGGCAGGCACTCGATCGGCGTCTCCGGATCGGACACCCCAGACCCCTCCCAGGGGCCAGGGTCGATGGCCGCCCCCCCGCCCGCGTTCAGCCCCGTCGGTGTGGGATTCCCCCCCGTGTCGACCGCCTGCTCACGGATGTGCCCGGGTTGCCGCATCCGCCGACGCCCCTCCCATCGACAATCATCTATCCCCCTCATTCGAATTATCGACTTTACCTTCCTTCACGCCCACGTAGACTGCGCGCATGCGAAGTCTTCTTGCTCAATCGGGACTTGGCATTTCGGTATATGTGGAATCCGGCTCATGTTGATTCCAATGGTCCTGACGGTGTGACACATCTGTCTCATACCGGTGCTGAATTCACCGGTGATCGTCATGCAAGGCCCATCCCGGCCACGGAAGGATCGGCATTTTCGAGCGCTATAGGCGTTTGAAAATGGCGCACTTCGCGCGTCGCGCGTCGCGCCCTGCGAAGTGCGAGCGGATCAAACGCCCGGAAGGCCTTTGGTCAGCGTTTCCGTAATCCCGCTCGCGGTGTGAATCCATGGAAAGACTCGTCGTAGTCCTCGTGTTACTTCCTCTGGCCACGGCCATCGTCACCCATCTCAGTGCACCAAGACTGAATGGGGGTAGCGTGCGTGCCAGTCTCATGGGCGTAATCGCAACCTGGGTGATCGCAACGCTTCTGCTTGGACTGACGCTCCTCGGAAATCCGCCCGGAGAGGTCCGATGGGGGGCGACCTGGGGCGTGCTCCTTTTCGACCCGCTGAGCACGCTGATGGCCTTCGTCATCTCCACCATCAGCCTGTTGGTCCAGGTGTATTCCATTCGTTATATGGCCGAGGAGAGCGGCTATACGCGCTTCTTCGTCCTGTTGAATCTGATGACTGGCGCGCTGCTGCTGATGGTCACCGCGGGGGATCTGATCACACTTCTGGTTGCCTGGCATCTCATCGGAGTGATCCTGTATTTCCTGCTTGGCCATGACACAACGAGCCAGGCGAGCCATCGCTACGCGGCCTGGACATGGATGACCTATCGTTTCGGCGATCTGCCACTGCTCCTGGCCGCGGGGCTGCTGTTCCACGCCTTCGGTACCTGGTCGATTCCCGAGATCTTTTCCCGGATCGGCAGCGCCCCGGATATCCGAACCCTTTTCGGGTTGCCTTTGGGGGAGAGCGTCGCGGCCCTGGTCGCACTGGCCGCTTTTGCCCGCTCGGCGCAGTTTCTGCTCCATACCTGGCTCCCGTACACCATGAGTGGGCCGACCCCGGTCTCGGCCCTGATGCACGCGGGAATCGTCAACGCGGGTGGATTCCTCATCAATCGGTTCGCACCGCTTTTCGTCACGACCAGTGAGGTGCTGCACTGGGTCTTTCTCGTCGGGCTGGTCACATCGGTCATCGGCTCGGTGCTGATGCTGGCGCAGAACGACATCAAGAAGGCACTCGGGTATTCGACGATGGGGCAGATGGGATTCATGATCATGGAATGCGGCGTCGGGGCCTTCTCGCTGGCCGTGTATCACCTGATTGCCCATGGGTTATTCAAAGGCACCCTGTTCCTCGGTGCCGGCGGGATCATCCACGAGGCACGCAAGGATGACGGCGTGCCCAAGGACGATCTCTACACATTCGTCATCGAGCGCCGTCCGGCGCGAAGGCGCCAGCCGTGGCTGCTGATGGCCGGCATCACTCTGATCGTTCCCGTGGCCATCCTGGTCATTGCCCACTGGTTGGTGGCTAGCGACTTCTTCCAGAAGCAGGGTGCCGTGGTCCTCCTCTTTTTCGGCTGGGTGACCGGTGCGCAGCTGATCTTTTCCACGTACCGGATGCGTACCGAGAACATCTGGCGTCTGATGGGCTTGATCCTGTTTTCGTTCACCGTTGTGGTGATCGGCTACACCCTGATCAGTCATGCCTTCGACGTGTTTCTCTATCCTGATCCCGCGTTTCGGTCGAGCATCTACTCCGCGGCAGGGATCGACATCTTCTGGTTCGACGTCCTGGTCGTTCTGATGACCCTGGTCGTGGTATTCGGCTGGCTGGCCACGTATTACGCGGAGCAGAACGGCCGGCGCTGGCAGGGCCGTCTGAGCATGCTTTGGCGTGGCGTCTACAGACTGGTGGCACGAGACCTCTTCGTCATGGATCTCTACGCGAGACTCTCCGAGACCCTGACCGGCGCGGCGACCCGTCTGAATGTGCTGCTGAGGTGGTCCTGAGTTGACTACGGCTGGTCTTGTCCTTGCCGCGGTATTCCTGCCGCTCTTTCCCTTCAGCATGCTGTTCAATCAGCTGCTGATGCGGCTGGGAAGTGCGCGCCTACGGATCGTCGTGCTGCTTGCGTGGCCGCAGATCGGGGTACTGCTGCTTCTGTGGCTTGGTGATCGGCCACCCACCTGGGTGATCTGGTGGGCGGTCGTCACGGCGATGCTCTATGCCATGCGCAGCGTGGTCCTGCGGGACCTGAGCCTGTGGACCGGATACATGGCGACCTCCGCCTGGTCGCTGCTGTGGCCCGCGGCGGCCCTTGGTCACTCGCCCGAGGGTGGTGGCGCGCTGGCCCTCCACGCCCTCGCGCTGAGTCTTCCCTTCCTGCTTCTGGCCTGGCTCACGCACAGGCTGGAGTCCGAGCTCGGGGCGGCCTACGCGGGGGTCTGTGGGGGCCTGGCCGAGACCCTGCCCAGGTTGTCGGGTTTGCTGACCCTCTCGGTGCTCGCGGCGGTGGGGACGCCGGTGTTCCCAGGCTTTTTTGCACTGCTGTCGATAACCATCCACGCCTTGCCCGTGATGCCGGTCGTGGTGCTGCTCATCCTGGGCGTCTGGCTGCTGTGGGCCTGGAGCGGTGTGCGTATCCTGCGGGCGTTTCTCGTCGGCCCTGCCTGTCCCGAGCCGAGGCGTGATCTTGGAACAATCGCAACCGGCCTGTTCGGCCTGGCGTTCGTGGCACTGGTGCTGATCGGCATCGGTTTTTCGGGAGAACTGGCATGAGTCCACCGATCGGGGAAAAGCTGCGCGTTCGCGCAATGATCTATGTGGCCGGCGAGCCGGTCCCCTTCTTCTGGCCGATGCGCAGCTTCATTCACCACAACCCGTTGCACGGGTTCGAGCATCTGCCGTTCGAGGAGGCGGTCGATCGGGGCGCGCGGCTGTTCCACGCGCGGGGATTCCTGCCACGGGGCCTGTACCGGCGCTATCTCGAGAACGGCCAGGTGGATCGGCAAGCCTTGGAGCGAGGCGTGCGCCGGTTCGTCGAAGCCGAGGGCATCTCACTCCCGTTCGAGCTGGGGGACTGGCTGTTGGCGGACATCACCGGCCAGGACTTCGCGGTCGCCGAAGACTTGACCATCGCCGATGCCGACGACGTGCTGGCCGCGCTCGCTGGTTCTGGGCTGCCGGACCGACCGGAGGTGGCGCCCGAGGTCCTTGCCGAGGAGCTCACCCAGAGTGTGCTACGCGAGCGCCCCCTCTATGAGGTGGTCGACAGGCTGTACGGAACGGCGATCGGGAGCGAGCTTGATGATCAGGTCATCCGTGCCTGCCTGGATTTCTTCGACGAGGGGCAGTCGGTCTGGGAGATGCCTTACCGCGAGCGAGGTTTCTTCAAGGCCTGGCTCGATGTCGCGGACGGGGAGGTGCGGCGTACCCTCGATGAGCTGATACGCGGCGGGGGGAGCGACGCGGACTCGGATCCGGAGAGCGTGATCGCCCTGGCGCTGCGCGAGCTTCAGGTCCCGGAGACGCATCGGGTCTCCTATTTCACCCAGGAGCTGGCGCGCCTGCACGGCTGGGCCGGTTTCATCCGCTGGCGATCAAACGCGGGACATTACTACTGGGCCCGTCGTTACCCCGGTGATCTGGTCGACTACATGGCGGTGCGCACCCTGCTCGCGCTCACGCTGCTGCGCAAGCGCACCCGCGGCGGGATTCCCTACACCTATGGCGCGCTCTCCGAGCTCATCGCCTCGCAACCTTTCGAGGCGTATCTGCGCAACGAGTATTTCGGATCCCGTGTCGTCCCAGAGTTGGCCCGCGCGCTGGAGGACGTGCTGCTGCGGCGCAACCGAGCCCGCATCAACCGGGTGTTTGTGAAGTACCGCGCCCGCAAGCGCGAGCTCGAGGCCGAACGACAGGCAGCCCGCCTGATGGGGCTGGCCGAGAACCTGAAGCTCTCCGATCATCTTAAGCGGATGTCGCGGGGGGATCTGGGCACGCTGCTCGATGCATCACGCGCCTTCAACAAGCACGAGGGGATGATCTGGCTCGAGGCCATGGAAGCCAAGGCGATCGGCGGCCTGTTGACGGGCTTGCGCCTTGGGCCACAGGAGCCACGCGACAAGCGCCCCTTCGCCAAGGCCCTGTTCTGCATCGATACGCGATCCGAGCGGATCCGTCGCAGTCTCGAGTCGGTCGGTGACTATCAAACCTATGGGATCGCCGGCTTCTTCGGCGTTCCGGTGAGCTTCATGGAGCTGGGAAAGGGCAGTGAGAGCCATCTCTGCCCGGTCCTGCTCACGCCCAAGAACCTGGTTGTGGAGATGACCTCGCTTGGCATTCCGGACAAGGTGGCCCTCGGCGCACTGGAGAAGGCCATGCACGAGCTAAAGGAGTCGGTGCTGACGCCCTTCGTCACGGTGGAGGCGATCGGTCTCCTGTTCGGCTTCGACATGGTGGGCAAGACCCTGCTTCCCACCAGCTACAATCGTTGGCGTGAACGCCTGCACGAGTCCAAGCCACCAACCCATCTGGTCGTCGACAAGCTGAGTCGGGAGCAGGCGGATTCGATCGTGCGTGCCGTGCAACGCGCGGTGATCGTCAAGGCGCTGGAGCAGGAGCTCGCGCTCAAGCCCGAGGAGATCACCGACGACATGGTGCGAGAGCTGCGCGAGCACGCCATGGGTCACAAGGTCGGTGACCCCACGTTCGCCACGGCCATCGGTCTCGACGATGCGCGTGTGGAGCGCTTCATCGTCCGACTGCGTGATGCCTATCGGATCAATCCGGCATTCGCGCAATTGCAGCTCGAACGTGTTGCCCGTATTGGATTTTCGTTGGACGAGCAAACCCGTTTTGTCACGCAGGCCCTCCAGTCGATCGGGCTCACGAGCGCGTTCTCCCGCTTCATTGTCCTGGTCGGCCATGGCAGCAGCTCGGAGAACAACCCATACGAATCGGCGCTGGACTGCGGAGCCTGCGGGGGCAACCACGGCCTGGTGAGCGCGAGGATCCTTGCGCAGATGGCCAACAAGCCAGAAGTACGCCGCCGATTGCGCGCCAATGCGATCGACATCCCCGACGATTGCTGGTTCGTGCCTGCGCTGCACAATACGACCACGGACGAGATACGGCTGCACGATCTCGCGTTGTTACCACCCTCGCACCTGATGTATCTCGACCGGCTGAGAAATGGTCTGACCTCGGCGTCGCGACTGTGCGCCGGAGAGCGCATGCCCACGCTGCAGCCGCGGGCGAGGGTGCTCGACCCGGCGGCGGCCGCGCGTGGCGCCCGGCGCAATGCGATGGACTGGTCGCAGGTGCGCCCGGAATGGGGACTCTCGCGCAACGCCTTCTTCATTATCGGACAACGCTCGTTGACCCAGTCCAAGGCACTCGACGGCCGCGCCTTCCTGCATTCCTACGACTTCCGGTTGGATCCAAAACGCCGTTTGCTCGAGAACATCTTGACGGGGCCATTGGTCGTCGGCCAATGGATCAACATGGAGCACTATTTCTCCACGGTCGACAATGTACGATTCGGCAGCGGCAGCAAGGTCTACCACAACGTGGCTGGACGTTTCGGTGTCATGACCGGGAATCTGAGCGATCTGCGCACCGGTCTTCCAGCACAGACGGTTCTCGACGGTGGTCAGCCCTATCATGAGCCAATGCGCCTGATCACGATGATCGAATCGCCATTCGAGCATGCGTTGAAGGCGGTGGAAGGGGTGGTCGCCGTCAAACGGTTGGTCCGCAATGGTTGGATTCGACTGCTCATCATCGATCCCGAGGCGTCGGCGATGCATTTCTATGACAACGGTGAATGGCGCAGCTGCGACTATACCGATGATGCCGACGTGCCATCTTTCCTGGAGTTGTGCAGCGCATGAAAAATCTGAATTTCAGTCCCCTTAAGAAGCTGGAGATCATCCTCGGCGGGGAACATCGCAGCTTCGCCACCGACCTGCTCGATCGCGCCGGGGTGAAGGGCTACACCATCATCAACAATCTATCCGGCAAGGGCAGCCATGGCTTCCACGAGGGACATCTGATGTTCAACGAGGACGATGTGCTGATCATGATCATCGCCGCTGTACCGGAAGAGTTGGTGAAGCCCATCCTGCAGGGGTTCGCCCCGTTCTACAACGCGTATTCCGGTGTCGTATTCATTTCGGATATACAGGTGACCCGGCTGGTGAAGTTTCGCGACTGACAACAACGCAGTCGGTACTGCTCCCGTGCTATATCCCGACCGATCGGTCTAGAAGCCCACCGCCACTCTTTGACCCGTAGGCACATGAAAATGTGGCCGCGCGGGCACCGCGCTGTTCGAGTGCCATCCAGAGAAATCCCAGGGAAGAGGGGGTCTCCGGCCCATAATCGGCCTCCTTCGGAAGAATCCATAGCCTCTCGCATATGGATTTCATCAGGACCATTGATTAGTCGTTCTGATCCGGTTTCCTTAGACTCTTCTGCCACGGGCGATCGCTCGTTCTGTATTGGCCTCCAACGGCCAGGGAAACGCTGATCCATTGCGTTTTCTGTCCGGCTCATGGGTGGCCGGATGGCCAAAGGCCAGGAGAACAGTTGATCGGCATCCCCCATGCGTAACCGAGGAGTCCAAGTCATGCGCCAACCCTGCGTCCCGACATCTGCGCTTCCGACTGCGCCACGCGGTCGACTGCCGTCAGCGCCGCCTGGCCGTCGCACTCGGCTCAGCCGGCTGTCCCATGCCGTCGCCGGAGGTCGCCATGCTGCCTAGCTCGCTCACCCCCGCCCTGATTCTGGTCTCGCCGTTGCTCCTGCTGTTGGTGGGGCTGATCCCGGCGGCCTGGGCCAACGCCCGACCGGGTCTGATGGCCCGGCTTTGCGGCGCCGCGGCGTGGCTGGCATTCGGCAGCGCCGTGCTGGCGGCGGTGACCCACCTGTTCGGCAGCGCCGGGGACTTGACCCTCTACAGCATCGATCTGCCTGGCGAGCTCGGGGCCTTCGCCATCGACACCTACGTCAACAGCGTCACCCTGATCATGCTGGTGCTGGTGTCCTTCGTCGGCGCGGTGGTTACCCGCTACGCGCGCAACTACCTGGCGGGGGACCCCAGCCGGGGCCGCTTCAACACGTGGCTCGCCCTGACCCTGGCAGCGATTCTCACCCTGATCGCATCGGGCAACCTGCTGATGTTCGCGCTGGCGTGGATCGCGACCAGCCTGTGCCTGCACCAGCTCCTGATGTTCTATCGGGAGCGTCCGACCGCGGTGCTGGCCGCCCATAAGAAGTTCGTCGCCAGCCGTATCGGCGACCTGAGCCTGCTCGTCGCCATCGCCCTGATCGGCTCCACGCTGCACACCCTGCAGTTCGACGCGATGTTCCGGACCCTTGAGCAGATGCAGGGGCCCCTGCCGATGTCGCTGGAGATCGCGGCCGTGCTCATCGTGGTGAGCGCGGCGTTGAAATCCGCGCAGTTCCCGCTTCACGGCTGGCTGCTCCAGGTGATGGAGGCGCCCACGCCGGTGTCCGCGCTGCTGCACGCCGGGATCGTCAACGCCGGTGCCTTCCTGGTGATCCGGATGAGTCCGGTCATGTCCCTCTCCGAGCTTGCGCTGGGGATGCTGGCGGTGATCGGACTGGTCACCCTGGCCCTGGGCTCGTTGGTCATGCTCACCCAGACCAGTCTCAAGGTGTCGTTGGCCTGGTCCACGACGGCGCAGATGGGCTTCATGCTCCTGGAATGCGGCCTGGGGCTCTACAGCCTGGCGATGCTGCACCTGGTCGCCCACTCGCTGTACAAGGCCCACGCCTTCCTTGCCTCCGGCAGCGGTGTCGATGCCTTCCGGGCACCGGCCCTACCGCAGGTGTCGCATGGCCCAGAGCCCTTGCGATTGCTGCTGGCCCTGGCCACCGGTGGCGCGATGGCCGCGCTCGTTGGGGCCGCCTTCGGGATCACCGCGCAGCACCAGCCGGCCCTGCTGGCCGCTGGCGCCGTCGTGGCCATTGCCATGAGCCAGCTGCTCTTGCAGACGGCCGGTGTGGTGAGCGGATGGGCCTTCCTGCTTCGGGGCCTGGGCCTGAGCGCCCTGGTCTCGGTGGCCTATTTCGCGCTGCACACCCTGTTCGAGGTGGCATTGCATGGGAGCGTCCTGCCGGTCCGCGAGGCGGCCGGGGGCTTCCAGTATGCACTTTCGCTGGTGCTCGTCCTCGTGTTCCTGGCCCTCCTGGTGCTGCAGCAGTTGCTTAAGCACAACCCGGCGGCCCTGGGCGAGGGCCTCTACATGCACCTCTACAACGGGCTCTACATCGACGTGTACATCACCCGGATCCTGCAACGCGTGTGGCCCAGCCCGACGCCGGTACCTGAGATCACGCCTGCCCCCTTCGCCCCTGTTCCACCCACCGGAGCCTGACCATGAACCCGGACAACAGCATGGCTACGACCAGCGCCGGGCTTGGCAGTCTGGACGCATCCGCAACCCAGGCCCCATCGCAGCCGGTGGGTGATGTCGCCGCGTCGTGCGCGACCTCGACGCTGGACACCGGGGCACTCGACGAGCGCATCGATGCCGCCTGTGGGCGCATTGCCCCGCTGTGGCCGCTGAAGCACTTCGTCGCGGTCAATCCCTTCTTCGGGTTGCGCGACCTGGGCTTCCAGGACGCCTCCGATGCCCTGGCGCGGATCACGGGTAACGGCCTCTACATGTCGCGTGGATATTTCCGCGAGCAGCTCGTGAGCGGCCGCGTCACCCGGGAGGATCTGCGCGAGGCGATCGCCTGCTGCGCCAGTCGCCTGGACCCAGAGGGCGTTGAGCGCACGCTGGCCCTGGAGGCACCCCGCCCGAGACTTGGCATGGCGCCGGTGAGTGAGGTGCTCGAGCGCGTCGAGGGCGGGCTGTGGTCCGGCTTCGTGACCGAGCGGATCAGCCTGCACTGTGCCGCCTATTTCGACCTGGGCCAGGCCGTCGTCGCCATGCCCTGGCGTCACCTGTCACTGTACGCGTCCTGGCGCAAGGCTGCCGAGATCGATCGCAGCCCGGCAATGATGGGATTGTCTGCTTTCCGTTCGTCGATCCGGCAGTTGCCCGCGGAGCCGCGCGCCGCGATCGCGCTGGCCGTCGCGCGGCTCGGCATTCCGGATGCGGCGGTAGAGCGCTACCTGCACTCCTCGCTGATGAGCATTGGCGGCTGGGCGGCCTGGGCCCGGTATCTGCGCTGGCAGGCAGAGCTCGGAGGCGAGCGCGACGACTCCATCGTCGACCTGCTCGCCATCCGCCTGGTCTGGGACATGCTCCTCTACGAGGAGAAGCACTCTCCCGCCCTGATCGCCCGCTGGCGAGAGATGCTCGCGGCCAGCATGCGCCCGCCCTCGGCCAAGCGTCAGGCCTCCGCCGAGATCGACCGGATCATGCTCAATGCGATGGAGATTGGCTTTCAGCGCGGTCTGATCGCGGGCCTGAGCAGGGGTGGCGCTGAGGTGCGTCCCGCCCGCCCGGCGGTTCAGGCCGCCTTCTGCATCGACGTGCGCTCCGAGGTCTTCCGCCGCGCCCTGGAGACCGTGGCCCCGGCGGCGCAGACCATCGGCTTCGCCGGATTCTTCGGCATCTTCATCGAGTACGTGCCGCTGGGCTCCAGTACCGCCCGCCGTCACGTGCCGGTGATCTTCAATCCCACTTACCGCATCTGCGAGCAGGTCAAGGGCGGGGACAGCACCCGGGCGCAGGACAGGCGGCAGCGCCGAGTGGGCTTGAGCAGGGCATGGAAGGGGTTCAAGCTCTCGGCAGCCTCCTGCTTCTCGTTCGTCGAGTCGGCAGGGCTGATGTACGGGCCGAAGCTGCTCACCGATAGCCTTGGCTGGAGCCGCCCGGTGCCCGATCCCCACGACCAAGGGGTCGAGAAGTCGATCCGAGAACGCCTGGGGCCGAGCCTGCAGGCCGCGCCGGCGGGCCAATGTTGTACGCATCAGGTCCCGACCGGGATCCCGGACGACGATCGCGTCGGACACGCCGAGCGCATCCTGCGCGCCATGTCGATGACCGAGGGCTTCGCGCGCCTGGTACTCCTCGCCGGACACGGCAGCAGCACGGTGAACAACCCGCATGCCACGGGCCTGGACTGCGGCGCCTGTGCCGGTCAAACCGGCGAGGCCAGTGCCCGGGTGGTGGCCGCCCTGCTCAACGACCGCGTCGTGCGACAGGGCCTGGCCGAGCGCGGAATCGCCATCCCCGAGGACACCTGGTTCCTCGCCGGACTGCACGACACCACCACCGACAAG
>JAXGTD010000082.1:0-19467 GCA_040775095.1 Chromatiaceae bacterium
CGCGTTATAGCTGTCATTGTTGGTGGCAGCCAGCAGGCTGCCGAATGCGCCCAGCTCCAATGCGCTCTCGGCGTGCTCGGACAGCAGCTCGCCAAAATAGACCGGTACCCCGGCGAGACGCGCCCCCCGCAACCGGTGCCACGCGTTGTCGGCCACGATTACTGGCACCTCCTGGTGATGGAGCTTGGCCGCGAGCCCGCTGCTCCACGCGGTCCCACCGGAGATGATCAGCCCCCCCTTGGACCGGGCGCTCAGCCCAAGCCGGCGTGCCAGGTAGCCGAGACTGAACCCGTGCAGGACCACCGTGGTGAGGATCAGCGCGAACACCAGGGGCAGCAACCGCGCGCCATCGGCGAAACCCTGTGCCGCCAACGCCGGGCCGAACACGCCGGCAACCGCTGCCGCGACCACGCCGCGCGGTGCGATCCAACCGACGAGGGCACGCTCCTGCCAGCTCATCCCGGCGCCGATCGTGGCGAGCCAGATCGCGATGGGGCGTACCAGCAGGATCACCGCGGCGATGAGCGCCGCGCCGCGCCAGTCCAGATCGAGCATGATGTGCGGGTCCAGATCGGCGGTCAGCAGCAGGAAGACGCCGGAGACCAGCAGCACCGTGATGTACTCCTTGAAGCGGCGGATCTCGCCGATGCTCGGCAGGTTCATGTTGCCCAGCACCAGCCCCATGACGGTGGCGGCAATGAGACCGGATTCGTCGAGCAGGAGATTGGCCACCGCATAGGCGCCGAGCGCCGCGGCCAGGGCGATCGGACCCTTCAGATACTCCGGCACCTGTCCCGCGAGAAAGGCGCGCCCGAGCAGCCAACCCCCGGCGATCCCGAGCGCGAGCGACGCGCCGACGCCGACGAGCAGATGTACCAGCGTCTCGACCACCAGGCCCGCGTCGGCGCCGACGAACCAGTCGAAGATCACGACGACCAGCACCGCGCCGACCGGATCGTTGACGATGCCTTCCCACTTGAGATAGGAGGCGGGTCGCTTGATCAGCCGCGCATGCCGCAGCAGCGGCAGGATGACCGTGGGTCCGGTGACGACGGTGATGGCGCCGAAGACGAGTGCGACTGGCCAGGACAGGGCGCCGATCCAGTGTGCCGCGGAGGCGGACAGACCCAGGCCGAGCACCACGGCGACGCTGATCAGGCGGTTGACCCCGGCCGCGGCCTGCTTGAGCTCGGCAAGACGCAGCGAGAGTCCGCCCTCGAACAGGATCGCGGCCACCGCGAGCTTGATCAGTGGCTGGTAGGCATCACCCAGCGCCTCGCTCGGGCGGATGATGCCCAGCAGCGGGCCGACGGCCAGCCCGCACAGGCTCAGCAGGACGATGGCTGGAATCTGCAACCGCCAGCCAATCCACTGGGCGGCCATGCCCAGTACGGCCAGCAGGGCCAGTGTTTCGGTCAGATGATGCATCGATGATCCAGGCAGGGGTCGCGGCGAGGGGGAGGGGCGTCACGTACTGGCGGCTGCTCGGGCCTGACGCAGGCGGCCCGTGTTGGCATACGTTGGCCGTGTCTGGCCATGGCGGCGGACGACGGGCCCGCGCCCGGCCCCGGCCCTGTAGCCCAGGTCCAGCCGCTCGGCGCCGACAGGGATCGGATCCATCCACGGGAAATCAGCTCGCATCTCGTGGGGCATGATCCAGTGGTTGCCACACCTTCCAACCCTCGCCGGGCACATGGGCGCCGGGCCGTCCCGCGCCTGGAGGGGAAACGCCGTTGACCCGCGTCGGGGGATCCGTCCGACGCCGGGAGCCCTGCCGGCGGTCAGTCCTGAATCCAGCCCTGTAAGGCGTCCACCAGTGCCTGCGCCTGGGCGCGGCTGGAAATATTGAACTTGGATTGCTGGCGGTATTCGCCGTTGCGCTTCTGATAGCGGCGGATCGTGAAACGATCGGGGCCGTATTCGCCCTTGGCCCGATCCCAGTCCTGATAGCGGAAGAGGATCGTGGTCCAGCTGCCCTTGGAAAGGATGACCTTGTCGAGCTCTTTCGTGGTCTCGATGCCATCGTCGGTGTAGCTCACGGTCAGGTCTTCGACCTTCTCTGCCATTGACGTCTTTCTCCTGGACTCGTGTGGTGTGGTGGGACGCGCCGGGGCGAGGGCTCAGCGTTCGGCGCCGTATTGCCGCAGCAGCGCGATGAGGCTTGGATCGCTCCCGTTTGCGGTGGCGACGGCGAGCGGCGTGCCGCCCGACGCGTTGGTGGAATTGACGTCCGCGCCGGCCATCAGCAGGTGTTTGACGAGCTTGAGATTGTCCGCCGCGATGGCGATGTGCAGCGGTGGATCTCCGGTCTCGTCGGGTGCGTTGAAATCGACACCGCGGCCGGCAAGCAGGTTGATGGTGTCGCGATCGGCGGCGTTCTCGCGAACCAGATCGAACAACAGGGCCTGGAGGTCGTCGTCGGCGCCGCGAACGAGCAGCACCTCCGCGGCGGCGATCTTGCCGCTGGCCAGCGCAACGTGCAGCGGCGTCCGGCCCAGACGATCGCGCACGTCGAGCCGGGCATCGTGCTGTAACAGTTGCCTGACAACGACAACATTTCCCTGGTTGGCCGCCACGTGCAGGGGATATTGCCCGTCGGGGCCGGCCTGATTCACGTCCGTGCCCCAGTAAAGGTGACGCTTGATCTGATCCAGGTCGGCGCTGTGGACGGCGCGATACAGGTTGACCGTTGGCCGCGCCGGCTCACCGCATCCGGATAGCATCCCGCCCAAGAGGGCGGCCAGGGTGGCGACAATGGCGAGCAAGAAGCGGGAAGGGCGCATGAGACGGGATCTGGGCGGAAAAGGCCGTATGCGGCGATTCGGCAAAGGACCCCGGATGGTACGCCCTGTCGCGCGCGGCCGGCAAGGTCGTTGGCAGCGCCTGTTCATGGTCGCGGGCGGGCGGGCGTGCTACTTTATCGCGTCATGCTCGGCAAGCTCCTTCTGACCGCGGTCGTCGTCTATATCGCCTATCTGGTGATCCGCAAACGCCTGCGCGAGGCGGATGAGGACGTGCGCCCGCAACGGCCAGGGGGCTCCGCGCCCGGGCCTGTGCTCCCGATCCGTGCCGTACGCGCGGTGGCCTATGGCTTGCTGGGGCTGATGCTGCTGGGCAGCGCGATCTGGGTGTATCTGGACTGGCAACAGCAGCGAGAGGTGGTGCAGCTGCAGGTGGTCAATCCCTACACGGGCGGCGTGAAGACCTTTGCGGTGCGACGTGGGGATATCGATGGGCGCAGGTTCCGCACCCTGGACGGGCGCGAGGTTCGCATTGCGGAAATGGAGCGGATGGTGATCGAGAGCCGGCGTTGAGCCGTGCGCCCGGTTTGCCTGGACGCATTCCCCTGTGGATCGATCCCCTTGTTCAGGCCGCCGCCGGGCCGATGTTGAATGCCAGAGACAGTCGCTGCTCGAGACTGCGATTCGTCTCCACGCTGTGGGCCACCCGCGGTGGGAACAGCAGCATCATGCCGGGCTCCGGGGCGACACGGACCTCGAATGGGTCGTCGTGAAACAGGATGTCTCCGGAGCCCTCTGGCGCCGTGATGTAGTAGACACCCGAGAGTAGCTCGTCGTCCTCGTCGTGGGTGTGCTCGCTGGTGCGATCCCCCGGGGCCATCGCATTGAGCCAGAATCCGCATCGCAGTGCTTGTCGGGTCAGGCCCAGTATCGCGCGGGCCTGGTGCTCGGCGAAGGCGAGCAGCTGCTCGACACCGGGTAGCTGGTCGCGGCTCGGGTAGAGGTTTTCGAAGCGCCCGGAGATGAAATGCGTTCGGCGCTCGAAATCGGTGTCGGCCAAGGCCGACCAGGCGGTGACCAGCCGCGGGTTCAGGCGCTCGGCCTCCGGATAACGGGTGACGTGGATGGGTGTCAGTTGCTGAATGGACATCGTCATCGGATTGCGCGCCTGCCGCGGGAACGCCAATCTTCTCCAAGATTGGGGGGAACGCGTTGTCTCGTCGGGTTCATCGGTAGAGTCGATATGGGTCGCGCGCCTCCAGCCACGCGGCCTCGTCCTTGACCAGCGCGGCCTCCAGGTCGCCGGGCAGGGCGTTGCTGTCGTCGACCCAGGCGCGCAGATCGGTGCCGCCGCTTAGCAGGTCGATGGCGAGGCGCTCGTGCTCGTACTCGTACGGGAAGGCGCGCCAGAGCGGGTAGTCCGGGTACTCCAGACGCAGCGCCTTGAAAAACAGCGCGACCAGCCTGTAGGGTCTGAAACCCGCGTGCTGGTAGTGGATGCTGTCGGTGTGGATCTGGAAGCCGTGGCAGAGCTTGCCCGCGTGTTTGTGAAACGTGGGCTCGAAGCCACAGCAGCGTACCAGGCAACCGGTCATCCACTCGGCATGCAGGCTCTCCATGCGTTTGAGCAGCCGGCAGACATCGATATCCGGCGCGCCGATCAGCTCCAGCGGGACGGTGGTGCCGCGTCCCTCCGAGAGGGTCGTTCCCTCCAGCAGCACGGTGCCCGGGAAGCAGCGCGCCATGTTCAGGCTCGAGGCGTTCGGACTCGGGTTCACCCAGGGGATCTCGCCCTGGGGCCAACCGTAGCCGGGGGCGGCGTCAGGGTCGTAGCCCTGCATCGCGATCACCCGCAGGTCGAGATCGAGCTGCCGTTGTGCGGCGAACCAGTGCGCCAGCTCGCCAAAGGTCAGGCCATGGCGCATGGGCAGCGGGCCGGCGCCGACGAAACTCTCCCAACCGGGCTGGAGCAGGCTGCCCTCCACCGGACGTCCAGCCGGATTTGGGCGGTCGAGCACCCAGACCGACTTGCCCTTTGCCGCGCAGGCGTCGAGCACGTAGGCCAGCGTCGTGACGTAGGTGTAGATGCGGGTGCCGATATCCTGCAGGTCGATCAGCAATACGTCGAAGCTCTCGAGCATCGCGTCGGTCGGGGATCGCACCTCGCCGTAGAGGCTGAACACCGGGATGCCGTGCAGCGGGTCGGTGTAGTCGTCGGACTCCACCATGTTGTCCTGTTTGTCGCCGCGCATCCCGTGCTGGGGGCCGAACGCGCAGCGGATGTCGAGTCCGCCCAGGGACATCAGCGCGTCCAGTGAGTGGCGCCCCACGTGGGTAACCGACGCGGGGTGGCCGAGTAGCGCGACGCGCCGACCGGCGAGTGGCGCACGTAACTCGCCCTCGGCGAGCAGACGGTCGATGCCCAGGCGCATGGTGGCGGTCATCGTAGGCGAATTCTCCGGTAATCAGTGTGTTTTCCGATGCTGCCACAGCTGGGGCCGGCTGGCGAGTGCCGCGACCCGGCGCGCCCCCGTTTCCTGTCGCCGCTGACCAATCCCCTGGGTCGCGCGGATGGCACTGAAACCCTGTCTCCTCAGGCCCCCGCGTCGCCCAGGGGCGGCGGCTGCAGCGCGATCCAGTGCCGGGCGATCTCCTCGCCGCGGCAGACCCAGACCCGGTCGCGACCCTGGATGTAGTCGAGGAAGCGCGCCAGGGCCATGGCTCGGGCCGGGTGACCGCTGATCCGGGCGTGCAGCCCCACGCTCATCAGCTTCGGGCGCCGGGCCCCTTCCTGCCAGAGCAGGTCGAACGCGTCTCGGAGTAGCCTGAAGAAGTCGTCCCCGCAAGCGAAGCCGGTTGGGAGCAGGTAGCGAAGGTCATTGTTGACGAGCGTATAGGGGATCACCAGGTGAGGGGGCGTGCCGACCAACCAGTAGGGCAGATCGTCGTTATAGGCGTCCGAGTCGTAGAGGAATCCGCCTTCTTCGCGCAGCAGGCGGCGGGTGTTGTGGCTGACCCGGCCCGTATACCAGCCCGTCGGCCGGCGCCCGCAGGTGCGCTCTATCACCTCGATGGTGCGCTGGATGTGCCTCCGCTCTTCGTGTTCCGGAGTCTGGCGATAGTCGAGCCAGCGGTAGCCGTGGCCGGCCACCTCGTGCCCGGCCTCGCCCAGCGCGCGGCCGATCTCCGGGGTGAGCTCCAGCGCGCGGCCGACGGCAAAGGCGGTGAGTGGAAGGTCACGCTCCCGGAACAGCTCGAGAATGCGCCAGACCCCGGCCCGGGAGCCGTACTCGTACATCCCCTCGATGCTGGGGTCGCGCTCCGCGGTTCGCGCCGGGCGGCCCGGGAGCTCGTGCAGCCATGCCTCGGAGGTGGGATCGCCGTTGAGGATGCTCGACTCGGCGCCCTCCTCGATGTTTAGCACGAACCGCACCGCGATGCGCGCATCATGGGGCCAGCGCGCGTGGGGCGGATGCCCCGCGTAACCGAGCAGGTCGCGATCGGCCATCAGCCGAGCTCGAAGGTCGTGACGCCGAAGACGCGTTCGTGGGCCAGATCCGGCATCGGCCCCAGGTACATTCGGGCACAGCCGAAGACCTCCTTCATTCGATGCCGTCGCGCCAGCTCCATCGCGGCGGGGTTGTTCTCGGGCACGTCGAGAAACAGCGGTCCGCCGGCGGCGAATGCTGTCAGGCCCGCGAACAGACGCATCGCCGCGGCGCCATCGTCGGCGAACAAGGGGCCGACCTTGCAGCCTTCCACGCAGCGGCGGATGACACCGAAACCACGCAGCTGCCCGTTGCGCAGACAGCCCAGGGCGAGGGCGCCGTTCTGGGCAATCCAGCCCTCCAGGAACCCCGCGCGGGGCGCCGGAAAGCAGGTGCGATCGTAGCCGAGCACCGCGTCGAACGGCACGTCCCTCAGCGGCACGATCTCGTCAGGGCCCTCGCCGCTGCCGGCAAGCGCCGCGTCGGCCGGGACCTCGGCGCGAAAACGGATATCGCGGTGCGAGAAGACGAACCCGCCGCGCGCGTAGTAGTGCTGCATCGCGAAGACGCCGTCCATGCCGATGCTCGCGCCAGGGCGAAGCCGCGCGAGAAGGCGCTTCAGGCGCGCGTGCCACAGGGTATTGCCGAGGCCCTGGCCCCGGTACTGTGGACGCACGATGAAAAAGCCCATGAATCCGAACGCGCCGCCGTACGAGGTGATTGCCCCGCCGCCGATCATCTCGCCGTCGAGATCCGCGGCCACGAAGGCATCGGGATCGGTGCGCCAGAACAGCTCGGCATCCCGCAGCCCCGGATTCCAACCCTCCAGACGCGCCCATTCGACAAGCTCGTCCACTTCACCCCGAGTCATATTTCGGACTACAAGCGCGGTGTTCATAGCGGCAATCTCGCATGATGATCGAGCAACGAGACCATGGTCTGGACACGCGAGTCCAGCCGTCCCGGTCGCTCAGCCCAAGGTTGGGTCGCCCCCGCGGGGGGCGCGCCATTTTCCCGAGCCCTGTATCCGGGGTGCGCAACAGGGCGAACGGCGCGTTGGCGCGCGACGCTCAGCCCGAGTGCAACCGGGCTGATGCCCCCGTGAACGCTGCCCCTGGGCGGCCAGGAATCGCACTGCTCGGTTTGTGAGCCGATCTTGTGCATGGATGGATTAAAGCAGTGTCGCCCGAGAAGATCCAAGTGTCTGCAGACGGCATGGCGCCGACCAGAGACCGGACGGAAGGGCAGACAAGGCCCGCGAGGCGGGTGTCGGATGCCGGCCCCGGCACATTGGGGAAGGGGTTTCGCATTGAGCCCCGGCCGATGTCGCGCGACGACGGGGCGCGTTGGTCGATCCCCCGTTGGCGTGGCAGCATGCCCCGGATCGGCGGACCGGCTAGCTGGTGCGTGCCCAATCACCGATTCTTCGCTGGGCGAAACCCGCGCCTTGGAGGTATGGTTTCCACATGCCTGATCATGGAACCACCGTCCGTCCCACCGGGGGGCGTCGCGATCGCCCGCTCGAGGCGATCGAGGTCGCCTACACGGACGGCGCGGGTGTGCAACAGACAAGGCGTTTTGGCGCGGCCGTGTTGGTCGGGCGCGGCCAGGACTGTGGGCTGCGGATTGCACACGCCTTGGTCAGTCGGCACCACCTGGCACTGTTTCCCGAACAGGGCGGCTGGTGGATCCGCGACCTGCAAAGCAGCAACGGGACGCTGGTGGGCGGGCGCCCGATCGACAAGCTCCCCGTGACCGGTACGATGACGGTGCGGCTCGGCGCCGATGGGCCGGTGATCCGCCTGACGCCTCCCGCGCCGCCGCGTGACGAGCGCCAATCCGACACGATCAAGGACGTCTCCCGACGCTACTTCGACCATGAGTCGGAGGAGGGCGCCGGCGAGCACACGATGATGATCCGGCAGGCCTACCGGGACGTGAAGCGCAAACAGCGGCGGGTCTACGCCCTGATGCTCTCGCTCGTGCTGCTGCTATTGGCGGTGACCGGGGGCTACGCGCTGTTTCAGCATTTCCAGCTGAACAAGACCCGTGAGCTCGCGAAGGAGACCTTCTATCAGATGAAGGAGCTGGAGCTGCAGATTGCCGACCTCGAGGCGAATATCGACCGCGATGCCTCATCGGCCGTGCAGGCGCAGATTGCCGAGTCGAAGCGGCTGCTGGCGGGCATGCGGGAGCGCTACGATGCCTTCGTCAAGGAGGTGCAGGCCAGTCGCATCGTCAAGCTCGGCTCCGAGGACGAGATCATCCTGCACATGGCCCGGGTGTTTGGTGAGACCGAGTTGGACCTGCCTGACGACTTCGTCGCCGAGGTCAAGAACTACATCCGTAAGTGGCAGTCCACTCCCCGATTTGAACGCGCGATTCGGCGCCTTCAGCAAAACGGCTATGCACCGACCATCTATCGGGAGCTGGTCGCGCAGGACCTGCCGCCCCAGTTCATGTACCTCGCGATGCAGGAATCGGGCTTTCGCTACGACGCCGTCGGTCCGCCCACCCGCTATGGGCACGCCAAGGGCATGTGGCAGTTCATCCCGGACACGGCCAGGCGCTATGGCCTCACGCCGGGGCCGCTGCAGCAACTCGGGCGTTTCGACCCGGAGGACGATCGGCACGATGTCGCGAAGGCCACCAACGCGGCGGCACAGTACCTGCGCTATATCTACCGAACCGACGCCCAGGCCTCCGGCCTGCTGGTGATGGCCTCGTACAACTGGGGCGAGGGGAACATCATCAAGCGTCTGCGGCAGATGCCCAAGAACCCGCGGGAGCGCAATTTCTGGAAGCTGCTGCGCGATCACAGGATCCCCAAGGAGACCTACGACTACGTCTTCTATATCTTCTCCGCGGCGGTCATCGGTGAAAACCCGCGGCTGTTCGGCTTTGATTTCGATAATCCGCTGAGCGGCCTCGAGGGCGGCACCCCGGTGCCTCCGGTGCCTCGATCGGAGCCGGGCGAAAAGGCGATGGCAAGGTCCGGGGCGCGCGACGGGCAGTCCTAGCCCGGCAGCGGCGGCATGGTTGGCGAGTGGTTGCGAGGGCGCAAGGCCGGCGCGGTGACAGGCCGGGAGCGGCCCGCTGTTTCGATTGCGGGGCGAAAGCCGGCGGATCGATAAAACGTTGCATTTCCACGATACTGGGTAATAATTGCGACAGTAGGGCCGGTGGGCACTGCCGGATACCAAGCATCCTAGTGCGTTTTTAGCTTCAGGACGCGGCAATCGGACGCATCCGTTGCCGGTTAGCAACGTTGTGATTGCAAGTGACTCACGATCGGTTGGTCGTCCGAGGCGAACCGCCGGTCGCCTCGGGCACTCACGCTGACGTCATTCATCGACCTCCGCCTGCTTCGGGAGCCAAGCTATGCATCGTCAAGACAGTGCACACTCGCGTTTGGTTACGGACTGGGGGCGCACGGGGCTGATACGTCTCGTCGGGGCCCTGTTTCTCGCCCTCTTCGCGCTGCCATCCTGGGCGCTCACCCTGTCCCCCCACGGTCTGGTCGAGAAGACCCTGACACCGGGAGGCGAGGTGAGCCAGACGTTCTTTGCAACGCTGGGCGCGGGAGAAACACTCCAGGGCTGGGACTTCACGGGGCAGGGCACGTTTACCGATCACGGGCTGCAGGGGGAATACCGTTTCACAGACCCGGGTGACCTGCAGCATTGCGACATGGTTGACGGGCCGGTGAAAGGGATCGCGGCCGGCATTGACGTCAATGGCTTGTTCGGTGGCGAGAGTCCCGTCACCGATGGGGCGCTCATCAGTATCCGTTACCTGGATCCGCTGAGCCTTGCCGACCCGGGCGCGTCACTCTCGGGGCCCCCCGGTGCGACGGTGTCGTTTACGACATCGTTCTCTGGTGGTCGCGCGCCGTTCTCCGCAACCGTGTCGCTCCCGGGCGCGACGACCAGTATCTCCGGCACACAACTGACCTACACCTACCAGATTCCCCTCGACGCGACCGCGGGGACCTTGAGCGACAGGGTCACCCTGAGTGGCCAGAGCACGGTCTGCGGCGGCGACTCGGCGAGCATCGCCGTCAGCATCCAGGTCCTGCCAGGCCTCAGCGTCTCGCCGTCCGCACTGAGCCTGGCCGGCGCGCCTGGCACCCAGGTGACCGGGCAGTTGCAGGTCAGCGGCGGCGCCGTGCCCTATTCGGCCGCGGCCGAGCGCGGCCAGGTCAGCGTCAATGGAGGCGTCGTCGACTACAGCTACGACATCCCCGCCGGGGCCACCGGCCCGTTGTCCGACCGCATTCGGGTCACCGACTACTATGGTTCTGTCATCGCGGTACCGGTGACCATCGATGTGACCCCGCTGCCGGATCCGTTGGCGGTCTCGCCGGCGCAACTCGTGCTGACGGGAGAGGCCGGCACCCGGGTGACCGGGCAGTTGCAGGTCAGCGGCGGCATCCCGCCGTACGGCGCCGCGGCCCGGAGCGGCCAGGTCAGCGTCAGTGGTGATGTCGTTCACTACAGCTACGACATTCCGCCTGGGGCCACCGGCCGGTTGTCCGACAGCATCCGGGTCACCGACGACGACGGGGCGGCCGTCGATGTGCCGGTGACCATCGATGTGGCACCCCCGCCGGCGGACCTCGTGGTCTCTCCGGCCCAGCTCACGTTGACGGGGGATCCTGGTACCCGGGTGACCGGACAACTGCAGGTCAGTGGCGGTGTCCTGCCCTATTCGGCCAGGGCCGAGACCGGCCAGGTCAGCGTCAATGGGATGGCTGTCAATTACAGCTACAACATCCCTGGCGGGGCCATCGGCTCGCTGTCGGATCGGGTCACCGTATCCGACGCGCAAGGCGTGAGCCGTATCGTCCCTGTCACCATCGTTGTCAGGGCGCAGATCGGCGTCTCACCCTCCCCGCTGGAGCTTTCCAGCCTTTCGCTGGTCGGTGTCGAGGGCAAGGCGAGCAAGTCCTTTGAGGTCAGTGGCGGTACTCCCCCCTACAGCCTCGCTGTTGCCAGCGGTGGCAGCGGGCGCGTGGATCCGGCGCGCCTGGATGCCCCGGGCAGCGCCACCTACAGTGTCGCGATCCCGGCCAACTCCACGGCGACCACCATCAGTGACCAGGTGCTGATCACCGATGCCGGCGGTCTGCAGGTCAAGTTGCCGGTGAGCGTCGACGTTGCCGCCTCGGATACGCTGTCGAGCCAGCCCGGACTGACACCGAACGAGCAGAACGTCGCGCAGGCGATCGAGACCGTCTGCCCCCAACTCTCGTTGATGACCAACCGCACGGCCGACCAGGAGGACCTGTTCCAGCAGTGCTCGCAGATGCTGGAGAACGCCTCCAGCAGCGGCATTCCGAACACGCTCAACGAGGTGACCACCGAGAAGGCGCGGGCCGCGACCAGTGCCGCCGTCGAGACCGGCAATCAGCAATTGTCCAACATCGGCTCGCGTCTGGCCGCGCTACGTGGTGGCGCGACTGGCCTCAGTCTGCGCGGCCTATCGTTCAACGTCGATGGTCAACCGATGCCCGTGGAGCAGATCGCCGGTGCCGCTACCTCGGCACTGACCGGGGGTGCCGCGAGCGGCGACAGTTCGTTCGGACGCTGGGGTTTCTTCCTGAACGGCGCGTTCAACTTCGGCAACAAGGACACCACCATCAACGAGACGGGCTTTGATTTCAGCACCGCCGGGGTCACGGCGGGTGCCGACTACCGTTTCACCGACAAGCTCATCGCCGGCGGTGCGATCGGATACGGAAACAGCGACGTCTCGTTCGATTCCAACGGCGGCGGCCTGGATACACAGACCTGGACGCTGGCCGCCTATGGCACCTACAACTGGACCGATCGGGCCTATGTCGATGCCATCGTCGAGTACGGATGGCACAGCTATGACTCGACCCGCAACATCAGTTATCAGGTGGCATCGACCACCAGCCCGGTCAATCGGCGTGCCAATGCCGACTACGATGGCAGCCAGTTCGGCGCCAGTATCGGGGCCGGATATGACTTCGACAATGGGCCGCTGTCCTACGGCGTCTACGGCCGGGCGGGTTACATCCAGGTCGACGTGAACGGGTACCGGGAGACGGGCGCGGGTGGTCTGAATCTTCAGCTCGACGGCTTCGATTCGACCTCGGTGACGACGACGCTCGGCGCGCGCATCTCGCGCGTCTTCAACACCAGCACGGCGGTGCTGGTCCCCCAGGCCCGGGTGGAATGGGAGCACGAATACGACGACGACGCCAGTTCGCTGGTTGCCCGCTTCGCCGCCGATCCGACGGCCGTCGCATTCGGTATCGAGACCGATAGCCCGGACAGCGATTACTTCCGCCTCGGACTGGGCCTCTCGGCGGTGTTCCCGCATGGCCTGTCCACCTTCTTCAACTATGAGGCGCTTCTCGACAAGAGCGACTGGACAGACAATCTCATCGATGCGGGGATGCGCTGGGAGTTCTACTGAGCGCCCGCGCCGTCGCGGGGGCGGGCGTTGTCGCTCCCCCCGCAACGAGCCGATATCCCGCGCCGACCGACTGGCCCAACCCCTGACGCCGCTTTGAGGAATCACGGCGGCGTCAGGGGTTCATCCGTCTGATGTCGGCCAGTACCCCTGGCCAGAGCCCCTCCCAGCAGCAACGGTGATCGCCGGGCCTGGCCGCGACGACGATATGCGGGTCGGGCGGGCCGAGTGCCGCGCGAACCAGCGAGGGTGGCACGTTCTGGTCGGCTTCACCGACCAGATGTAACTGGGCGATGGTCGTTGGCAGGGGCGGCCGTCGGGCCGGATTGAGTGACCCGGTCAGGGGCGAGTAGCCGTGTCGTGTGGTCCATGCGTCGATGTCGAGGTTTGCGTCAATGCTGACCAGCATGCGCACTTCAGGCAGGCGCTCGGCGATCAGCCATGCCAGAACGCCGCCCCCGCTGTACCCGATCAGCACCAGGTTGCGGTAGCCGGTTTGCGAGACAAAGCTCCGCAACGCGGCGCTCATGGATGCCACCACCGCCTCGGAGTATCGGGCGCTGGTCCAGAGCGATGCGTCGCAGCCGTTGGCATGGGCGAGCCCGTGATAGCAAGGTCTGCCAAGGAAAAGGCTCGGGCTCGGGTCCATGGCCATGAGTCGCAGCGCGATCGGGTTTCTCGGTGTCGGGTCCGCGGCGATGCGGGTTCGCGTGATCCACGGGGTCCCGTCACCGGAGAGGTAGACATGGAGCGTCGTCTTGGATCCGCTTGCCGGGTTGAAATAGATGACGTGCTCGAACGGCTCCCCGTGCAGTAGCCGCTTCTCCAGACCGGCGCGCGCGGCCAGGTGCTCCGCGTTTACCGCCTGCTCCGCGCATGCGCCCAGCAGCGCGGTGCAGCACAGGAGGACGACCACCCCAAGCGGAAGGGGTGATCGAGCGAGCATCCGCAGAACGCCGGTGCTGCTGTCATCCAAGCCGCGCAAACCCTTATTGTCACGCATCGATCCCGCCTTCAGCTCGCATCTGCGATGGGCCGGTGTCACGGCGCCGCGCCGGTGCGCGGGGCAGACCCCGCGGATGGACTGGCGGCTCGCGCACGAGGCCGGCGGATACACCTACCACGCCGCGCGGCGAATAGGCTAAGCTCCAGTGTACTTGGCAACCTCTCGGTGCAGGGCAACATGAGCACGACCAGGGCGCGAATCATTGCTTACAGTCTCGTGTCTGGCATGCTGTCGCTCTCGGCGGCATGCGTGTCCACGTCTGTCAATGACGGGGCTGGCGCCGGGAGCTCATCCCTGCAGGCCGCGCCCGGGGCCGGCATCCAGGATTACGTGTTGGTCGACTGCCTGTTGCCCGGGCAGATTCGCCGGCTCGGCACCAGCATGACCTATCTGACGCCGCGGCGCTCGGTGAAGGCCACGCAGCAGGATTGTGCGATCCGCGGCGGTGAGTATGTCCTCTTTGATCGCTCCGACTATGGCAGCGCGCTGCAGGTACTGCTGCCGAAGGCGCGTGCCGGGGACGTCGTTGCCCAGACCTACGTAGGCGAAATCTACGAAAAGGGGCTCGGTATCGCCGGTCCGGACTATGCCGAGGCGGCCAGCTGGTACCGCAAGGCGGCCGAGAACAACCATGGCCCGGCCCAGACGAGCCTGGGGTCGCTCTACGAGCGCGGTCTCGGGGTGCCGAAGGACAAGGCGGCCGCGTTGGACTGGTATCGGCGCGCCACGGGGCTGAGCGAGGACCGCCTGATCTTCGAGTCGCAGCTCAAGGCGGAACGCGATGCCTTCAACCGGGAGATCGCCCTGCGCAACCAGGTGGCCTCGTCGCTGCGCCAAAGGCTCCAACAGGCAAGACAGCGTTCGGCCCAGGCCCCCGCCGCGGGCACGACAAAGGTGGCCGCGGCGCCCGATACAGCCGCTTTGGAGCGGCTGATGGAGAGTCAACGGCGTGATGCGCAACGTGAGGCCGAGCTGAAGGCAAAAGAGCTCCACGCCGTCCAGGAACTGAAGGCGAGCGAGGCGAGCACGGGGGCGGACAAGGGTGTGGATGGCAAGGCCGCGCAGGCGGGCAAGCTCGAGCTGAGTCTGAGACAGCAGTATGACGGGCTGCTCGACACCTCGCGTCGTCTGGTGGCCTCGAAATAGCGCCCGTCCGGCGCTCCTGCAATTGAAGATCGCGGCCTCGACGGGTCTCGTCGAACCTGTCTGGAGACCTGTGTCCGTGGATGGCTATTCGGTTGCGGTGGCGTCCCTGGCGAGTCTGAAGCCGACGAAGTTGTATCGCGCTTCCGGGAAGTTGC
Source organism: Chromatiaceae bacterium (assembly GCA_040775095.1). Taxonomy (GTDB): domain Bacteria; phylum Pseudomonadota; class Gammaproteobacteria; order Chromatiales; family Chromatiaceae; genus JAXGTD01. Next base: position 14,981 of record JAXGTD010000082.1, read on the forward strand.
GGTTGCGATAGGCCGCGCGGACCGGCGCGGGTCCGCTGTTCCAGGCGCCGCCCCGCAGCACCCGTGGCGCGTCGGACTTGTCCGGCGCGCAGACGCGCTCCGCACCGCCGTAGGCTGCATCGTACTCCGAGCAGGTCCACTCCCAGAGATTGCCGAGCATATCCTGCAGCCCCCAGGGGTTTGGCCGATAGTGCCCGACCGGTGCCACCCACTCCTGGTCGTCATTGCAGGGGAAGCCGTCGGCCCAACCGTGCTTGGCATCGGCCACGCTGGCGTTCAGGCAGGCCTGCTCATCGCTCTGCTCGCCCCAGTAGCGCGCTGTTCGCGTGTCGGCACGGGCCGCGTATTCCCATTCCGCCTCGGTGGGCAGGCGAAATCGGCGGCCGGTCTCGCGATTGAGCCAGTCGATGTAGGCGCGGCTGTCATTCCAGCTCACGCAACTGACCGGATAGTCCGGGCGACTGCGCTGGTACTTGTTCGGCTGCCGCCACTGGGCCCAGGGTTGATACTGCCAACCCTTACCCCCGTTGTCCTGGTCGAACGCCCAACAGCCATACTGTCCGCCGACGCCACGCTCCGCCTCGGTCCGATAGGCGGCCGCCTCGACGAAACGGCCGAACTCCTTGACCGTGACCTCGTGTCTCCCGAGCAGGAAGTCATCGACACAGACATCGTGCTGGCCCTCGTCGGATTCGCGTCCACGCTCGGCTTGGGGGCTGCCCATCTGGAAGCAGCCGCCCTTGATGCGGACCATGTCCGGCAGGAGCTCGCGGCGCGCCAGCTCGCGATCGCGCTGCAGCGCGGCCAGTTGGGGGTGGTCGGGCTGCAGCGCGAGTAGCGCCGCGATCGCGGCATCCGCGCGTTTGGGGGCATTGTCCGTCAATGCCGCGGCGGCCAGTTGCGCATAGGCGTCAGCGACTGTCGTCAGACCGGCATGCGCTACCCCGTTTTCGGCGTCGAGCTTGATCACCGACTGGTAGCACTGGGCCGTCTTGCCGAGTGCTTCGAGGTCTGGCGACGCGGGGCCGAGGGTCGTCTCGCACCGTGCCAACAAGGCCTTGACCTGTTCACGCGTTCCGAGCATCGACTTGAGCTGATCTCGATACTCGCTCAACCGGCTGTCGTTGGGGTCCAGGCGCAGGGCATCCTCCACCAGCGCGAGACCGCGCGCGAGCTCACCCGCCGATTGCCGTTCGTGTGCCTCTTTCAGGAGCTGCGCAACCCGCTCTTCCGCGAACTGCCTCTTCTCCGACTCGACGCTCGCGCGCAGCGCGAGCAATTCGGCATTCTCGGGCGCGAGGCGCAGGCCCTCGTCGATCCGTCCCAGGCTCTGGTCGAAGGCTTGGTCACGTTGCAGGGCGCGGGCCTCGGCGATCGCGCGCTCGACCTGGCCGCGCTGCTCCAGATCCGACTCGAGGGCCGCGCGCAGTGTCTTCAATGGGGCGTGTTCGGGTGCCAGCTTCAGCCCTTCGTCGACGAGTCGCAGGCTCTCGTAGAGATCACCACGGCCGCGGCTGTCACGGGCGCGTGCGAGGAGCTGGTCGGCGTGTTGCCGGTCGATCGCCACTGTCAGGGTCTCGCGAAACCCCTTCAGTCCCGGATGGGCCGGCACCCCGGCAAGTCCCTGGTCGACCAGCTCAAGGCTGTCCTGCAGATCACCCCGTGCAAACTTCTCTTGCGCCCGTGCCAACAGCTCGCTGGCCCAGGCCTCGCGCTGTTGCTGCTGGCGCTCGGTGAGCTGCGCACGCAGCCCCAGCAGGTCGGGATCATCCGGGGCGAGCACCAGGGTGTCGGCGATGCGGCGGAGGCCCTGGTCGAGAGAGCCTGCCTGGAGTAGCGCGCGGATCTCGGCGACGGCGCTCTCCACCTTGGCATCCCGATCGATCTGGGCCTGCACCGCGGAATGCATCGTCAACAGCCGTGGGTGCGCGGGGACCAGGCGCAGTCCCTCGTCGATCAGCGCGAGACTGGCCTGCAGATCGCCGTGCTCGCGCAGGGACAGGGCCTGCTCCAGCAAGGTGTTCGCCTGCTCCTGGCGGCGTTGCTTGCGCATCTCCTGGACCCGCTCGCGCAGGGCCAGCAACCCGGCATGTGTTGGCAGGCGCTGCAACCCCTCGTCGATGAGGTCGAGACTCTGCTCGAGGTCGCCATCCTGGGCGGCACGCTCGGCCCGATCGATGAGCTTGCGGGCGTAGCGATGCCCCTCGAGGTATTCCTGGAGCTTGAGCAGCCGAAGGTCGGTCGGCGTGGTGGCCAGCCCCAGATCGACCAGCTCGATGCTGCGGTCGAGCTCATCGCGCTCGAAGTGGGCGATGGCGAGGCGTTCGTAGTTCGCCGCCGTGCTGGGCCGGTCGGCGGGTGCGGCCGGTAGGCTGATCTCCAGACCGGGTTCGGTCTGGACGGCGGCCTGCCGGGTCGTCAGGTACCAGCCGGCGGCGGCGACTGCGGCCAGCAGCGCGATGGCCGTGGCGACGAGTGTGGCTCGCGACCGGCCCGTGCGACGGGCGGGTGTGCCGGCTTCTTCGGCCGGAGCGCTCGTAGCGGCCGCGCGGGTGGGTGCCGGGCGTGGCGCCAGGGTCTCGGCATCGGCCGATGCCGCGGCCCGGGTGGCGGCCGTTGCGCTCGGTGGTGCGGGGGCGCGCCGATCGCGGGTGGCAGGCTTGAAGACCGTCGGCGCGTAGGCGTCGCCCGGCTCCTCGCCAAGCAGTTGCGCGCGCCAGGCCGGCACCGACTGGGGCCGCTTGCCCGGATCGAGCTCGCAGGCCCCGTCGATGGCTTGCAGGAAGGACTCCGGGTACCGGCCTCGGCAGAGCTCGGCGGCGGGCACCTGTGGGTCGGAGAGCAGCCGTTGGGATGCACTCTTCGGCGGCATCCCCGTCACCGCGCGATAGAGGGTCGCGCCGAGCCCGTAGATATCGGTCCAGGGCCCCTGCTCGCCGACGTCCTGGTGCTGCTCCAGGGCCGCGTAAAGCGGCGTGTAGGTCGCGAATACCGATCGCTCGCCGCTGGTTGCGACATAGCGTGCGGAGCCGAAATCGATCAGCACCGGCGACCCGTCGCTTCGGATGAGGATATTGGCCGGCTTGATGTCGCGGTGAACGATGCCGCCGGAGTGCACCCGCTCCAGACCGTCGAGCAGCGGATCGATGATGGCGCGCAGCTCCGCCAGGGGCAGCGTACCGCGTTCTTCCAGCAGCGCGGAGAACGGGCGCCCGCGCTCGAACTCCATGAACATGTAAGCGCTTCCGTTCAGCTCGCGGAAGCGGGTCACCCGCACGATGTTGCGATGGGGGGCCGGGCGGCCAAGTCCCCAGAGCGTCTTGGCCTCCTGCAGGAAGCGGTCCAGCGCCCAATTGAAGGCCTCGCTGGTTGCCGGCGAGAGCGGCTCGATGCGGCCGTTGGGCATACGGCTGGCCAGATCCGTCGGCAGAAACTCCTTGATCGCGACGGTCTCGTCGAGATAGGTGTTGTCGCACTGGTAGACGACGCCGAAGCTGCCGGTCCCGAGCACCCGCACGATGCGGAACTCTTCGATCATGGCCCCGACGGGGAGCGCCTGGTTCTTAGGTGGTCCTGGCATGCCTGATATTCATTTTCGACACGGTAGCCGGGGCGTGGTCCGCGCACACGCGGCGCATTCGACGACAGCAGGGTGCAGTGTCCCTTTTCTTTTGGTAGCTTACCCTGACCCATGGGTCCTGTCGCGAGCCGGACGTGTTGGACCACCCAGAGCCCGATGGTCGCATGCTCGCGGGCCGCCGGGCCGCGAGCGACGGTTTCTAACCCGGGGCGCCGTCAGCCGTTGCGACGGCGTTCCGAACCACGAGGCAAAGCATGGAGCTCGTTCTCCGCGTCATGTCCTACAACGGCCTGCCGCCGCAACAAGCGGCGAGCGTTCGTGTGGCGGACAGGGCCTGCGTGCTGGGCCGCCACCCCGGCAGCGATCTGGAGCTGCCCGACCCGGAATGCCTGGTGTCTGGCCGCCACGCGGTGATCGAACGACATGGCCAGGGTTTTCTGCTCACGGACATGAGCACCAACGGCACCTTCCTGAACGAGGCCGCCGAGGCGATCCCGCCGCATCAGCCCGTGGCGCTGAGCAATGGCGACCGGCTGGGCATCGGGACCTACGTGCTGAGCGTATCCATCGAGCCGGATGGCCAGCCATCCCTCGCCGATCCGTTCGCGTCGCCCGATGCAGGCCTGTTGCCCGGACTCCCGGACCCCGGCGCCAGTCCGGACATCATGGAGCTTCTCGGGCCCGGTGGTGGCGCGGCGCCGGCGCCTGGCCACCTCTTCGGACAGGGTGGGACCGGGTCACCCGGGTCCGCGGATGACGGCTCGTGGCCGTCGGGCCACCCCACCGAGCCGAGGGCTGCCGAGCCGCCCCGCGCGTCGGTCGAGAATATCCACTTCAGCCTGCCGAAGGCGGCCCCCGAGCGCCAGCGGCCCGTTGGCGGCCCGCCTTCCGCCACGCCGCCGCCCAC
>JAXGTD010000083.1:0-19417 GCA_040775095.1 Chromatiaceae bacterium
ACCAGATCGCGACGGCCGCCACGGTGCAGGCCCGCGCTGGGCATCCGGAGGCCATCGCGCGGCTGGCCGTGATCGTTGATCCGCTCGACGCGCTGTTCACCCATGGCGATGCGGCCGCCGAGGGCGACATCGACGACGCGGCGCTGCGGGCCTTTGCCGCGGCGTTGCACGCGCTGGCCGTCGGCGAGGGGGTCTGGGTGATCGCGTCCCTGCGCAGCGACGCGCTGCGCCATCTGCCGCGTCTGGGTCCGCTGCTGGATCTGCTCGATGCCCCGGGTTGGGCCGCCCTGGAGCCGCCGGCGACGGCTCGGATCCGTCAGGTGATGGAGATCCCCGCACGCATCGCGGGCATCGACCTCGATACCCGGGATGACGCCCAGGGTCGCGGACTGGTCGAGCTGGTCGAGGCCGAGGCGGCGACACTGCGTCTCTGGCCGCCGCCCGTGCAAGGGGTCCTCGAGCGGGCCTATCGTGCGGCCCTGGCGTCGGGAACGGTGACTGACGCCGGCGAGGTGCAGGTCTCTGCGCGCCACTACCGCGAGCAGGGTGGTCTGGCAGGCCATGTGGTCGCCCATGCGCTGGAGCTGTGGGATGGGCTCGACGAGGCCGCTCGCGCCGCGTTGCCAAGGCTCTGCCGAGCCCTGATCACGCTCGACACGGGCGCCACCGCGCGGCCGGCGATCCGCGCGGGCGACCTGCGGGTGCTCGAGCGCGACGGCGACGCCCGGCGTTTGCTCAACGCGCTGATCGATGCGCGCCTGGTCGTGGCCGAGGGTGTCCGCGATGGCTCGCTGCTGGCGCATTGCGAACCGCCGGATTTCAGCGTCCTGGGCATGGTGCGCGGTCTTTGGCGCCAGAGCCGCGACGAATGGCAGGCACGCTGGCTACGCCGGCGCGAGGGGACCGCCAAGGTCGTGCTGGCGGCGGAGCTGGCGGTATCGGCCACCCCGGATGAGGCCGCCATTGCCTGGAACGAATACCACCCCATGGCCAGCTTCGCCCATCCCGCGCTCATCAGCGACTGGCCGCCAGTGCGAGACTGGGTGCGGCGGCCGGAGAACCGCGATCTGCTGCGGCTGCGCACCCAGCTCACCCGCCAGGCACAGCTGTGGAAGCGGACCAATTGCAATCGCGAGTATCTGTTCCACGAGACGGGCTTTGCCGCGGCGCGTGAGCTGGGCGCGGACTATGCCGACGAGATCGAGCCTCTTGAGCGCGAGTTTCTCGCGCAGTCCGCGGCCAATCTCGGGTTCCTGCGTCGGCGAAACCGCATCGTACGTGGCTTCGGGGTCCTGCTCGTGGGGCTGCTGGTGGCCGCCACCATCGCCGCCGGCGTGGCCTTCAGGGCCTCGAACGCCGCCCGGGTCAATCTCAACCGCAGCCTGCTCAAGGAGGCGGACCTGCACATCGCCCGGGGCAATACGCCCCAGGCGGTGATCCAGGCCATCGACGCTGGTCCCGATCTGCCCGACAAGGCGGTGCAGGTGCTGAGCCTGGCCTTCAGCGGCAACCGCCTGGTGGCGATGGCGCAATCCCCGGGGCCATCTCCCGGCGATCCCCGCATACCGGCGTTCAACGCGGATGGCACGCGCCTGGCCACCCTCGTGTCGGGTGAAGGACCGCGGCTATGGCGTCTGGAGAACGGCCGTTTCGTCCCCGACCGAGACCTCGATGCCAACGGGCTCGCTTTGCACAGCCTGGTCATCGGCGGCGCCAGGGAACAGGTGTTCGGCATCGGCGATGGTGGCATCTGGCGGCTGCCGGCGGATGCCAGCGAGCCGCCGCTCTATGCCTGTGGCACCCGCTCGGGGTCCCTGTTCACGATGGATGCGGGCCGCCGCTATCTGGCCATTGCCCGCAACCTTGCCGACGGACGCCACGGGGTTTGCGTCATCGATCTGGCCACACCCGGGCGCGTGCTCTTCGACCTGCTGTTGCCCGAGGCCGAGATACGCGGTCTCGACTTCTCCCCCGATGGCCAGATGCTGTTGGCGGCCTCGGCCGAGGGCCGCGCGCATCTGATCGATCTCTCCGCCGCCCGAGTCGTGCTGGCGCTGCCGCGCGAGGGGCCGCTCGGGCGTCCGTTCAACAACGCCGTATTCGACGCGGCGGGCGAGCGCATCGCGATCGCCGCGGTCGACGAGCGGGTGCGTGTGTATCGGCGTGATGGCACGCCGATCGCGGAGCTGGCCGAGAGCGTGATCGGCGGGCGGCGCTTCAAGATCCACAAGAGCGCGGTGCGTGACGTCGCATTTGCGCCCGACGGTCAGTTCCTCGTCGCCGTCGACGACGAAGGGCAGGTGGTGCGCTGGTCGCTGGATGGCTCCGCGCAGGCCATGGTCCTCGGCAACCACGGGTTGAGCGCCGATGAGGTCGCGATCGTGCGGGCGCCGGCCAAAGGGGCGAATCCGGGCGTCGACCCGGACAACGCCGGTGAGACGCTCGTGCTGACGGCATCGCTGGACATGACGGCGCGCTTGTGGGGCCTGCAGACGGGCAAGCCGATCGCCGTGTTGGGACATGATGGCGCCGTGAGCTCGGCGCATTTCAGCGCCTCGGGCTCGCGGGTGTTCACCTTCTCCGAGCGTGACGGCTCGGTGCGCCTGTGGAGCATCGATCCGGTCTCGCGGCTGGCCTATCAGCTGCCGCACCCGGACCACGTCTGGGGTCTCGATATGGCGGCCGCGCCACGCGAGCTGGCCCCCGGCGGCAAAGCGCTGCTGTTGGCCACCGCCGGCTTCGACGGCGGTGTGCGCGTGTGGCGCTATGCGCGTGGCCTCGACGGCTCGGTGCCGCGTCCGTTGGGCGAGCTCCAGGGACACGGGGACAAACAGGTTCGGCAGGTGCTGTTCTCGCCGTCCGGCCGCCTGCTCGCCTCGGCCGGCTATGATGGGATAGCGCTGGTCCAGAACCTGGTGTCGGGGCGGGTCTGTCGCCTTCGGGTCGCCAGCGCCGATGCGCCGGTCCAGGTCTACAACGTGTTGTTCGGACCAGACGAGCACTGGGTGCTGACGACGTCCGATGATCCGCGGCAGCCGGTCAGGCTGTTCTCGCTCGACGCCTGCGCGGCGATCGATGCCGGGCCCGCGCTGGAGCATGGTGGCGCCCCGGTGGCCGCGGCCGCGCTGGCCCCGGCGGCGGGCGGTGCGCTGGTGGTGACCGGCGACGATGCGGGTGTCCTGCGGGTTCTGTCCTCGTCCGCCGACGGGGTCTGGGAGCGGCGCTGTGAGCTGCCGATCGAGGATGGTCCCATCGGCGATGTCGCGCTGGCCCCGGATGCACAGACCATCGGTGTCACCGGATCCTCGGGTCGGGCCGCGCTGGTCGCCATCGGCGAGGCGGGCTGCCGGGTGGAGACGGACCTGCGGGGGCACAACGGGCGGGTCTACAGCATCGCCTTCTCGCCCGATGGCCGGCTGGTCCTGACCGGGTCGCTGGACAAGACCGCGCGCGTGTGGGAACGCGACGGCACGCCCCGCGCCGTGCTCCTGGGCCACGAGGACCGCATCTACCGGGCCAGCTTCAGCCCCGGCGATGGCCGCTGGCTGTTGACCGCCTCGCGCGATGGCACCATCCGCCTGTGGCCGCGTCCGGGCGACGACGGCACCGGCGTGCAGGAGCTGACCGCCTTCCTGCCCCTCCAGGCCGATCTGGGTGGAGTCGCGAGCGCGGCCTTCAGTCCGGACGGGCACTACATCGCCGGGGCCTACTGGGAGAATGCCGCGCTGCTGTGGCGGCTGTGGGTGGAGGACGATGAGGTCCCGCCCGCGTTGGTCTCCCGCTGGGGCAGGGATCGGGCGCGGCTGGCGCTGATCGAGGATGCCTACCGTTTCCGGCGCGACAACCGGGTCGTCGATCGCGAGGCCGCCGAGCAGGCCGCGAGCCAGTAGCCATGCGCTGGCCGGCCAGGTTTCCGCGTTGGGGAGGTGGCGCGCCCGACGCGCCGTCGGGGCCGCTCGGCGCCTGCCCCGGACCTGCCGCCGCGGGCCGGCGTCGGGCTCGCGTGCTGGGTCTCGTGGTTGGTGTTGGGCTGCTGGTGACGCTGACCAGCCTTCTGGCGCCGGTCGACACCGACATCGCCGTGTACTGGAAGGCCTCCCAGCGCGTGTTCAACCAGGGCATCGACCCCTATCCGCGCCAACCGGGCGACCGGTTGCCGTTCACCTATCCGCCCACCGCGTTGTTTCTGCTCTACCCGTTCAGTCAGCTGGACATGACGGGGTCGACGGCGCTGATGCTGGGTGTGAATCTGCTGCTCAGTATGGTCGTCATGGTCCTGATCGTGGGCGACCTGTCGCGTGACGATCCGAGCGGGCGACTGCTGTACTGGGGGCCGATCTACGTCGCGGCGTTCGGCGGGGTCTATCTCAACCTCGTCTTCTGCCAGATCAACCTCATCGTCCTCCTGTGTCTCTGGCTGTTTTGGCGACAGGTGCGCCGCGGGGCGGCAACGTTCTCCTCCGGTGGCGCGTTGGCGCTTGGGTGCGTCGCCAAGCCGCACTACGGGCTGCTCTTGCTCGCCGCGGGTCCGCGACCGCGACCTCGCCTGCTTGCCGGTATCCTGCTGACCGGCGTGGCGCTGCTGGGCCTGAGTGTGGCGCTGGCGCCGGCCGGTAGCTGGACATCCTGGATCGATGACGTGCTGGCCAACACCAGCTACACCGCGCTGCCCGCGGGACACAGCTCCATCGCGGCGCCCTGGAACCGGGCCATTCCGGGCCTCGTGGCGCGCTTTTTCGTCCCCAACAAGTTCATTGATCCCGTCTATGTGAGTCTCGCCGCGGCGCGGTGGCTGTCGTTGACGCTGGTCCTGGCCCTGCTCGCGGGGTCGGCCTGGATGCTCTATCAATCGATGTGTACCCCCGGTCGCCGCGCAACCGATCGCGACCTCGAGCTGTCGCTGAACGCGGTCTTCATCTTTCTGGCGGCCCCGGCCAGTTGGACCCACCACCTCGTGATGTTGCTACCAGCAACGCTGGTGCTGCTGCGCGACGGTGTCCTCGATCGGGGAGAGCCGTTGGCGAGCCGATTGACCGCGGCTCTGGTGCTCGCGGTCCTGGCCTTCACCTTCGACGACCTGATCCCCAAGGCAGTGCGCACCGCTTCATTGCCCATCATGAGCCTGATGAGCGTTGCGGTCATCGCGTTGTGGTTGCTGATCGCCGAGCGTCTGCGGCGGCGGCTGCGTCTGCGTCGGGACCAGGCCGGCGCCGCGTTTCCGCGGCAATGAGTAGGCCTCGCGCGTCGCGGGGGCGCGGCCGCAGGAGCCTGGGAAGATGCTGATTGGATTCGGCACCGGGATCGCTGGGTCGTTCAGCGTCTGTCAGGACAGGAGGGGCTTGCCATGGTCGGCGATCCCTGGCGCGCGCGGGAAACGCCTTAGATCAGCGTCTTGCGTTTCCCGGTCGGCCGGACGCGGGCGGTTATCGACGTGCCCGGCCGCCGGGGGCGCGCGTCTATTTCTCGGGCGACGCTGCCGGTGGCTCCACGATTGGCGGCGGCAGCGGGCTGAAGGGGTAGGCGCCAAACTCAGGTCCCCAATACCGGTATCCCCAACGATAAGGCCGGTAGTGGCGCCAGCCCCATGGGCGTCCCCAATAGCCCGGGCCATGCCAGTAGCCGGGGCCACCCCACCAAGAGCTGCCGAAGCCGAAGCCGAATCCTCCACTGAAGCAGCCAAAGAAGGCCTGTGACTGGGTCGGGACGATCAGCAGCAGGGTCGCCAGTAGCGCGGATGCGAACACGGATGATCGTTTCATACTACACCTCCGATTCCGTTCCGATTGCAAGGGCTGCAATGCCTCGCGGCGAGATCTGCTGTCGCGGGGCGGGCCGGTTGAACAGCGCAACCTTGCATAATTATCAGTTTAGAACCGCCGAATGGGGCGTAGAGGCCAATCGAGGAATACCAGCGGAAACGGCGAACATCAGTTGATAAGAATCAAGTAAAGCGCTTATTTATCGCCTCGCTGATGTCCGGGTGCGCCGGCCGCGGAAAACGGCGGCGGCAAGACGGCCGTCCGGGCGCAAAGACCCCTGCGCGAGGCCGGCCCGGCCGCCCTGCCGGTTCCGACAGATGGGGGCAGGCGGGGATTCCCTGACATTCGGCCGCTCAGCGGTGGCAATTTTCCTGAGATTGTGGTGATGTTGGTGGGTGGCCCAGATCGGCGCGGCCGATGCACCAGGACCGTGCCGATGGGTCGTGAAGCGAGCATGAACGGGCGGCTTCGCCCACCATTCACCTACGAGGAATCGAATCCATGCAGATCAAGACCATGCTGACCTCTGTCGCCCTGTGCTCCTCGCTGGCGCTGTTCGGCGGTGCGGCCTTCGCGGACTCCCATGGCGCGATGGACGACGCCGTCATCAAGGCCGACGAGGCTGCCGAGGCCGCCGACAAGCAGGCCGAGGCCGTGGAGGAGGCCAAGGTTGCGAAGGAAAAGGCCATGGCCGAGCAGGGTGCCGTGCTGGAGTCTGAAGAGGTCTCCGGCGACATGAATCCGGTGGACGAGGGCGACGCGGCACAGATCAAAGAGCCCAAGTAACGAAACCCTGCCGCACCGCCACCCGAATGGGGGCGGTCCTGAGCAGCCCTGTCGGGATTCTCGCGGGGGAGTTGTATTCGGTCCGTGTGCCCTGCGTGGCGCACGGGCCTTTTCGATTCGGCCCTGACGCGGTCCTTAGCTCCAAGCGGCCTGGTGTGGCCTCAGGTCGAGATCAACGGGTCGGACAGGTCTCATCGAGGTCCTTGACGTCGACATTGCAGGCAGGCCACATCTCGATCAGATAGCGGTGCGCCGGCTTGAACGTCACACCCTGCCTGCACTTGTTGAAGCCCAGGTCGTATCCGATTCGATAGGTCCCCGGATCGATCTGAAACGAGTAGCTCTGACCGAGCAGCAGGGCGTAGAGGCGTTCGTCCCGAAGCACCAGGAACATCGTGGCCGGGGCGCCGACGATGGACTGGCCCCGTTGTACCGTGACGGTGGCCGCGCTTCGGGGGTCGCTTACGCAGGGAGGCGGGTTGATCGGACCCGTCACACATCCCGCCACGGCGACCAACGCCAGCATCGCGACCGTGATCTTTGTCCGCATAAAGCCCTCCACCACGCCCTATCCAACGAATTGGCGCCGCTCGTATTGTTCGAACTGTTACGGATACGCCAAACCAATCGGCGTCACCGTCGACGTCGTCGCGTAAACCGAACGCGCCAACCGGCGCACATCGCCGCCGTTCGTCCGCGCGCCCTTGCTGTCTGGCGGGTTCGCCGGGCCGCCAAAAATAAAACACCACGGCGTTCAAATCGTTTCCGTCGCGCGACCCCGGCCGCGCGACAGACCTGGATGGCCAATCGATCTGCCGAGGCTTCCGTGTCGAGGCGGTGACGGACCCCGTGCGGCAAGGGCGGGGCATTGAGCAGTGGTTGGCAGAATAGCCTTGATGCGCCCGGCCGGCAATGCCATTGCGGCGCCCTTGGCAGGTTGAGGCGCCGCCGGCTCGGGGCCGGCGAGGGCCCCGCTGAGACGATCGGCTCGAAGCGTGCGCGCGCCCGCCCGCCCGGCAACGATGCCCCACTCATTCCCGCCGGAGCGCCTCGATCGGGTCCAGGCGCGCCGCGCGGCGCGCGGGAAAATAGCCGAAGATGACGCCGACCGCTGCTGAGAAGAAAAAGGCGAGCGCGATGATGCCGCCGTTGAAGATGAATGGCACGCTCAGCAAACGGGTGAGCCCAACGGAGGCGCCCAGCGCCAGCAGGATGCCGAGCACCCCGCCCAGCGAGGACAGGGCGACCGCTTCGACCAGGAACTGGAGCAAGACCTCACGCTCGAGCGCGCCGATGGCGAGCCGGATGCCGATCTCGCGCGTGCGCTCGGTGACCGACACCAGCATGATGTTCATGATCCCGATCCCGCCCACCAGCAGGCTCACCGCGGCAACGGCCGTCAGCAGGGTTGTAAGCACCTTCGTGGTCCCGGTGAGCATGTTGGTGATCTCCTTCATGTCACGCACGGTGAAATCGTTCTGCTCCGTGGGCAGGATGTTGCGCCGCTCGCGCATCAGGCGCTCCAGCTCCTTGGTCGTCTCCTCGGTCGAGACGCCGTCCTGCACCGAGATCTGCAGCAGGGTCACATCGAGGTTGCCCGAGATCCGCCGCTGAAACGTGCGCAGTGGCATCACTACCAGATCGTCCTGATCCATGCCCATGCCGCTCTGGCCCTTACTGCGCAGGAGTCCGACCACCTCGCAAGCCATGGTCTTCAGACGCAGCTTCTGGCCGACAGGATCCATGGATCCGAACAACTCCCGGCGCACCGTCGCGCCGATCACGCATACCGAGCGCCCGCCGTGCAGGTCGCTGGTCGAGAACAGACGCCCGGCTTCAAGCTCCCAGTTACGCACGTTGAAGAAGGCGTTATCGGTGCCGGTGACCGTGGTGGACCAGCTCCTGTTGCCCGCGATCGCCGTGATCGCCAGGCTGGAGGACGGGGCCACGGTCCTGGCGGCTGGGACCTCCCGGCCGATGGCGGCGGCATCGGCCAGGCTGAAGGGCGGGGCGCTGGACTGCTGCCCCGGCCCCATGTGCTGACCCACGCGGATCATCAGCAGATTGCTGCCCAGACTCTCGATCTGCCGCGTGACCTGGCGGGTTGCGCCATCGCCGAGCGTCACCATGACGATCACCGCGGCAACACCGATGACGATCCCCAGAATGGTTAGCACGGAGCGCAGGATATTGCGACGGATCTCGCGCAGCGCGAGCAGGAATGCATTCCAGAGCATCAGCCGCCCGCTCCCGGCTCGGCCCGCTCGGTGACCTTGCCGTCCAGAAAGTGAATGATCCGATGCGCGTAGGCGGCCATGTCCGCCTCATGGGTCACGAGCAGAACCGTGATCCCCTGCTCGCGATTGAGTCCAGTGAGCAGGTCCATGATCTCGTGACTGCGCGCTGTATCGAGGTTGCCGGTCGGCTCGTCCGCCAGCAGCAGGCTGGGTCGGGTGACCATCGCCCGCGCGATGGCGACGCGTTGTTGCTGACCACCGGAGAGCTCGCCCGGGGTATGGTGCTCCCAGCCCGTGAGGCCAACCAGGGCCAGCGCCTGGCGTGCCTGCGCGTGGCGCTGCGCTCGCGGGCTGTGCCGGTAGATCAGGGGCAGCTCGACGTTTTCCAGGGCGGACGTCCGGTTGAGCAGATTGAAGCCCTGAAAGACAAAGCCCAGATAGTGCCTGCGCAGCAACGCGCGCTGATTGCGGTCCAGCTCCTCCACCGGCACGCCACGGAAACGATAGGAGCCATGGGTTGGCGTATCCAGACAGCCGAGGATATTCATGGCCGTGGATTTTCCGGACCCGCTTGGTCCCATCACCGCGACCAACTCGCCCTCGTCGATGCGCAGATCGATGCCATCGAGCGCGCGCACCTCGGCCACGCCGGCCCCATAGATCTTGCTGACCTGGCGGCACTCGATCAGCGGCGGCGCATCCGGCACCGGCGGCGCGGCATGCGGGCCAGTCACGGCTGGCCGCCGTTGCGTTCGACACCGATCAGGACCCGCTCGCCCGGCGAGAGTACATCGCCCAGTACCTGCGTCATCACGCCGTCCGACGGGCCGGTCTGGATCTCGATCGACATTGGCGCCCCGTCTCGCAGGACCCAGACCACACCGCCCGCCGTATTCTTCTTGTCGGTTGGTTCGCTCTGCTGCCTGGCGTCGCGGGGCCGGTGCGGTAGCAGCATGCCGAGCAGACCCGGACTGCCGCTCCCCGCGTCCTGCCTGGGGGGCGTGAACCGAAGCGCGGCATTGGGCACCAGCAGGACGTCGCGCTCGTGGCGTACCCGGATGTCGGCCGTGGCCGTCATCCCGGGACGCAGCGAGAGATCGGCGTTGTCCACAGCCAGCAGCGCGCCAAAGGTCACCACGCCATTGATGGTTTCCGGTGCAAAGCGCACCTGGGTGATGGTCGCCGGAAAGGTCCGGCTCGGATAGGCATCGACCGTGAAGACGGCCTCCTGGCCCTCCGCCACCTGACCGACATCGGCCTCGTCCACGTCCACCTTCAGCTCCATCTGCGTGAGGTTCTCGGCCAGCGTGAAGAGCACCGGCGTCTGAAGGGATGCCGCGACGGTCTGGCCCGGCTCGACGATACGATTCAGTACGATGCCGTCGATCGGCGAGCGAATCTCCGTCTTGTCCAGGGTGCGCTGATCGGCGTCGAGCTGGGCCTGCGCCTGATCGACCTTGGCGCGGGCAACCGCGAGCGCTGCAATCGCGCGTTCGGCGGCCGCGTCCGCCGTGTCCAGCTCCTCGGGCGAAGCAAGGCGTTTGGCGACGAGATCCCGCGTCCGACCCAGCTTATTGGCCGTCTCGCGCGCGGTCGCCTGCGCCTCGTCGACCCCGGCCACGGCCAGCGCCAGGGCGGCGGCGGACTGACGTTCCTTCGCGCGCGACTGCTCCGGGTCGAGCCTGGCCAGCACCTGTCCCAGCTTGACCCGATCGTTGAAATCGACCTCCACGCTCTGGATGGTGCCCGAAACCTCCGTCCCCACATCGACCTGGGTCACCGGCTGGAGCTTTCCCGTGGCGGTCACCTCCACCTCGAGGTCGCTTTGTCGCACCTCGGCCGTCTTGAAGATCGGGCCGTGCCTGCGCTCGCTCGCGCTGAGCACGAATCCCAGCACGGCCAGGCCCATCAGGCCGACCAGGACCCACCCGATCCAGCGGCGAGGGTGCGCCGAAGACCGACCATCCAAACCGATACGCTGCGCAACCGATGCATCCGGCCGACTGCCGTCTTGGCTCATAAACGTACAACTCCAGATCGATCAAGGCAGAGTGCACAGCGTATCGCGCGTGAGGTGCTCGGTCGCCAACTTTTCGCACTCGCGCTCCCGCCCGCGCCCGGCCCGCGGCGCCGGCCCGGCCCGATCGCCGGCCGGGTGCGCCGCCATCCGCCGGGTCGACCGCCACGACGATGGAACCCCTTTGCATCGGCAGCGGGCATGACGCAAACTAAAAAAATCCCGCCAGATAAAGGGTGTTTTGCGTGCCGAATCTGTTTGCTGGCCAGATGGACTTCGTGTTCTTCGTCTATGGACTGGCATTCTTCCTGCTCGGCGCCGCCTGTCTGACGCTGCGCGCGGAGGCGTTTCCGCGGCTCCCCTGGGGTTGGCTCGCGGCCTTCGCGTTCAGTCATGGGGCCGCGGACTGGCTGGATCTGGCCGTGCTGACGCTCGGGCCTGGCCCGGCGCTGGTCGCGGTCAAGACGGCGGTCATGGTCTCCTCGTTCCTGTTTCTGCTGGAGTTCGCGCGCCGCGGCCTCGGCCGGTCGGGGGCGCGCGGCGGCCTTGCCTGGGGGGTGCTGAGCCTCGTCCTGTTCGCGCTGGTCGTCGTCGCGGGTGTCCGCGGTGGAATGCCCTGGGTGGATGTGGCCGCCCGCTATCTGCTGGCGCTGCCCGCCGGCCTGCTGGCCGGGGTGGCAATCTATCGCAGGATCCCATCGAGCCGCGCGGGCACGCGGCCGTGGTTGGTTGCGTTGGCGGCCGTGATGATGGCCTACGCGGTGCTGGCGGGCGCGATCACGCCCGCCGCAGACCTGTTGCCCGCGCGCTGGCCCAACCAGCAGAACTTTCTGGCGTTGACCGGCATCCCGATCCAGGTGCCGCGCGCGCTTGCGGCCGTGGCGATGGCCATCGCCATGTGGGTCGGCTCGCAGGTACCCGGGGTCAGGGCGAGAAACGAGGAGGTGCCGTTCCACTACGCCCTGGGCTTGACCGCCGCGATGCTGGTCATCGTCCCCGGCGGCTGGGGTTTCACCGACGCCCTCGCTGATCACGCGCTGGATGATGTTGCGGCCGGCGCCGGCGACCAGGCACACGCGTTGGCGCGGATCGTTGATCAGGAGATGGCGCGAGCCAGCCAGGCGGCGCAGCTCCTGGCCGGCGATGATGCCGTCCGGGAGCTCGCCCGCAATCCGGGAGGGCTCGAATTGGAAAAGGCGAACGAGGTACTCGACCAGGTTGCCATCGCCTTTCGGCTCGAGGCCGCCTATCTGCTCGATACCTCCGGGACCGTTGTCGCCTCGTCCAACCGCAACGCGCCCGAGAGCTTCGTCGCGAAGAACTATGCCTTTCGCCCCTATTTCCGCACGGCGATGGATGGCCGGACCGGGAGCCAAGTCGCCCTTGGCGTGACCTCGCGTCGACTCGGACACTACGCCAGTATGCCGGTACGCGGCGCGCACGGGCAGGTGGGCCTGGTCGTCGCGCTCAAGTCCAGTCTGCCGCCATTGGCGGGCATCGCGCGGCAGCGGGGAGACCTCATGCTGCTCACCCCGCGGGGTGTGGTACTGGACGCCACCGATCCAGACTCGCACCTGCACAGCCTGTGGCCGCTGTCGGAGCAGGAGGCCAGGGCGCTGATCGACTCGCGCCAGCTCGGCCCGGGTCCGTTCCCACCCCTGCTGCCGGCCCGGCCGGTGGAGGGCCAGGTGGTGGCATGGCGGGGCCGTGACGCGCTGTTCGTCAGCGCGCCCCTGGCGCTCGACGGCTGGTCCATGGCGGTACTGGCGCCGCTCGCGGAGGCTCGCGCCCATCGCCTGTTTGGCATCGGCGCGACCCTGGTGCTGAGCCTGCTCGCCATCGGGTTCTACATCCTGTTGTACGGGCATGAATCCTACGAGCTGCGGCTCGGGGCGCTCATGGCGCAACTGCGCGACCAGGCCCATACCGACCCACTGACGCGGCTGGCCAACCGGGGCTGGTTCGAGGAGAACTTTGAGCGCGAGCTGGCGAAGGCCGAGCGCCTCAATCGGCCGCTGGCGCTGGTGATGTTCGACGTGGATCATTTCAAGGCCGTCAACGACCGCTTCGGCCATCAGACGGGGGACCGGGTGCTGATCGCGCTGTCGGCTCGCGCGAGCCAGACCCTGCGCAACTATGATCTGCTGGGTCGATGGGGCGGGGAGGAGTTCGTCGCACTGCTCCCCGAGACGGATCTCGCGCACGCAACCGGGATCGCCGAACGTCTGCGCGAGGAGATCGCTGCGCTGGATCTCCCCGGGATCGGGCAGGTCTCGTGCAGCTTCGGCGTGGCCGAGCGTCGCGACGGCGAGGACCCGGACGGTCTGCTCAACCGTGCCGACGCGGCCCTGTACCAGGCCAAGGATGCCGGCCGCAACCAGGTCCAGAGCGTCTGACGGACGATCGATTCGCGATCCGGGCCGTGCGATCTGCGGATCGCCCGACCTTCTCTCCCCGATCGCCGTCCAGACCGGCTGGGCCATCCCTGGCCGGCACCGGCCCCGCATGCATCAGCCTCTCCCGGGGGGAGTCCACGCAATGCTCACCGGCCGGACTCCGGCACGCCCGGCCCCGCGGCCGGCTCGCGGACCCCGTCGGGTTCCGGCTCGGGTGCCAGTGCACGGCGGCGCCAGAGCAGGTAGATGGCCGGGATCACGAATAGGCTCAGCAGCGGCGCCGTGATCATGCCGCCGACCATCGGCGCGGCGATGCGACGCATGACCTCGCTGCCAACACCGCCACCGAGCATGATGGGCAGCAGCCCGGCGAAGATCGTCGCGACGGTCATGGCCTTGGGGCGTACGCGCATCACCGCGCCTTCGATAATGGCCTCCTTCAAGTCGGTCTGATCAGATAGCCTGCCCGCGAGTTGGCGGTCCTTCAGCGCATTGTTGAGGTAGACCAGCATCACGACGCCGAACTCGGCGGCGACGCCGGCCAGCGCGATCAGGCCCACCGCGACGGCCACCGACAGGCTGTAGCCCAGCAGGTAGATGAGCCAGAAGCCGCCAACCAGCGCGAACGGCAACGAGAGCATCACGAGCAGGGCCTCGCCGGTGCGCCGAAACGTCAGATACAGCAACAGGTAGATGATGAGCAGCGTGAACGGCACCACCCGGGTCAGGCGTTCTTTGGCACGCTGCATGTATTCATACTGGCCGGACCAGGCGATGGAGTAACCCGGTGGCAGCGTGACCTGATCGTGCACCCGCTGCTTGGCCTCGGTGATCCAGCTGCCAAGATCCCGGCCGCGGATGTCAACGAAGACCCAGCCGTTGAGGCGGGCGTTCTCGCTCTTGAGCATTGGGGGGCCGTCGACGATGACGATCTCGGCGATCTGCCCCAGTGGGACCTGGGCGCGGGTCGGCGTCACGACGGCGAGCTCCCGCAGCTCCTGCACGTCGTCGCGGCGCTCGCGCGGAAAGCGGATATTGACAGGATAGCGTTCCAGCCCCTCCACGGTGCGGGTGATGTTGATACCACCCACGGCGGCGGCGACGACCTGATTCATATCGCTGATATTGAGCCCGACCCGCGCGGCGGCGAGGCGGTTCGGCCGAATCTCGATGTAGCGTCCCCCCGCGACCCGCTCGGAGAAGGCCGAGCTGGTGCCGTCCATCGGTAGCACCGCGCGCTCGATGGCCTGGCCGATGCGCTCGATCTCGCTCAGGTCCGGTCCGGCAATCTTGATGCCCACCGGGGTCTTGATCCCGGTCGCGAGCATGTCGATACGGGTCTTGATCGGCATGACCCAGGCGTTGGTCACGCCGGGAAAATCCACCAGGGCGTCCAGCTCGTCGATGAGCTCGTCCAGCGTCAGGCCCGCGCGCCACTGCTCCCGGGGCTTGAGCTGGATGACCGTCTCGATCATGGTCAGCGGCGCCGGGTCGGTGGCGGTGTCGGCGCGGCCGATCTTGCCGAAGACCCTCTCCACCTCCGGCAGGGTCTTGATCAATCGGTCGGTCTGCTGCAGCAGTTGCTGCGCCTTGCCGATCGACAGGCCCGGCAGCGTGGTCGGCATATACATCAGGTCGCCCTCATCGAGCGCCGGCATGAACTCGGAGCCGAGGCCGCGGTACCAGTCACGCAGCAGCGGCACATCGCCAAACGCCCCGCGCCAGGCGTCGTTGATGCCCTGCTGCCAGTCCTCGACGGCGGCGATGACCCGCTGATGTGGTCCGTCGGCGATGGCCACCGCGGCGAGCTGAAACGGCCATTTCAGGGGCGCCACCAGGCCGCCGACGCCGTAGATCGGGACCAGCGTGCTGAGCAGGATTGCCAGCGATAGCAGCACCGTGGCCCGTGGCCAGCGCAGCACCAGGGCCAGCACGGGCCGGTACAGCCAGATCAGCACCCGGACCAGCGGGTTGGTGTCCTCGCGCGGGATGTGCCCGCGGATCAGGTAGCCCATCAGCACCGGGACCAGGGTGACGGCGAGACCCGCGGCGGCCGCCATGGCGTAGGTCTTTGTAAAGGCCAGCGGTGCAAACAGTCGCCCCTCCTGGGCCTGCAGCGTGAACACGGGCATGAAGCTCAGGGTGATGATCAGCAACGAGAAAAAGAGCGCGGGGCCGACCTCGACGGCGGCCTCTCCGATGATCTGCCAGTGGCGCTGGGTCGTGAGGCCGGGCCCGCCGGTCTGTCCCCGTGCGCGCTCCAGGTGCTTGTGGGCGTTCTCGATCATGACGATGGCCGCATCGACCATCGCCCCGATGGCGATCGCGATCCCGCCCAGGGACATGATGTTGGCGTTGATCCCCTGCCAATGCATGACGATGAAGGCCGCGAGCACCCCGAGCGGCAGGCTCACGATGGCCACCAGCGCCGAACGGAGATGGAACAGAAACACCAGGCAGACCAGCGCGACCACGACGAACTCTTCGATCAGCTTGCCCTTGAGGTTGTCCACCGCGTCGAGGATCAGCTCGGAGCGGTCGTAGGTCGGGACGATCTCCACACCATCGGGAAGGCCCTGCTGCAGCGCCGCGAGCTTCTGCTTGACCGCCTCGATGGTGGTCAGCGCGTTCTCACCCCAGCGCATGACGACGATGCCGCCGGTGATCTCGCCCTCGCCGTCGAGGTCAGCGACCGCCCGGCGCATCTCCGGGCCAACTTGCACGTGGGCCAGGTCCCCGAGCAGCACCGGCGTGCCACTTGGGCTCACGTCGATGGGGATCGTCTCGATGTCGGCCAGCGATGTCAGGTATCCGCGGGTACGCACCATGTACTCCGCCTCGGCCAGCTCGAGCACCGAGCCGCCCACCTCCTGGTTGGCGTTGCGGACCGCCAGTGACACCCGCGACAGCGGAATGCCGTAGGCCCGCAGCTTCTCGGGATCGACCACGATCTGGTACTGACGCACCATGCCGCCTACGGTGGCTACCTCGGCCACGCCCTGCACGGTCTGCAGCTCCAGCTTCAGGAACCAATCCTGCAGGCTGCGCAGCTGGGCCAGATCGTGGCCGCCGCCGCGATCCACCAGCGCATAGCTGTAGACCCAGCCGACACCGGTCGCATCCGGCCCCAGGCGCGGCTGTACCCCGTCTGGCAGTGACGAGGCGGCCTGGTTCAGGTACTCCAGCACCCGCGAGCGCGCCCAGTAGAGGTCGGTGCCGTCCTCGAAGATGGCGTAGACATAGCTGTCGCCGAAAAAGCTGTAGCCGCGCACGGCCTTGGCGCCCGGAACCGCGAGCATCGTGGTCGTGATCGGGTAGGTAACCTGTTCTTCCACCACCCGCGGCGATTGACCGGGGAAGGGCGTGCGCACGATGACCTGCACGTCCGACAGGTCGGGGATCGCGTCCAGCGGCGTCTGCTTCACCGCCACCAACCCCCAGGCGGTGAGCAGCACCGAGGCGAGCAGCACCAGAAAGCGGTTCTTGATCGACCAGAGGATCACCTTGTCCATTGCCGCATGCCCCTAGTGCTGATGCCCGGACTGGCCGGCGACGCCGGCCTCGCCCTTGGCGGCGGCATCGGTCTGGCCCAGGCGCAGGAAGCTTGCCTGCAGGTTCGACTCGGAGTCGATCAGGAACTGCCCGGAGACGACGACCTCGTCGCCCTCGGTGAGCCCCGAGAGGATCTCCACCTCGCCCTCGCGCTGCATGCCCGTGACCACGTCGACGGGCTGGAAACGGCCCTCACCCAGGGCCTTGACGACGCTTTGTCGCTCGCCGGTGACGATCAGGGCCGCCGCCGGGATCTTCAGCACGTCGCGCTTCGGCCCGCCGTAGATGATCACGTCGGCGAACATGTTTGGCTTGAGGATCAGCTCCGGGTTGTCGAAGGAGAGACGCACGCGCAAGGTCCGGGTCTTCGGATCCAGTTCCGGGTACAGATAATCCACCTTGCCCTCCCAGCTTCGGCCCGGGCGGGCGGGAACCCTGATCTCGGCGCTCAGGCCGGGTGCGAGCCAATCGATCTGGTGCTCGAACACATCGACCATGACCCAGATACGTCTCAGATCGGCGACGGTGAACATCTCGCTGGCAGGCGTCACATACATGCCGTCGCGTGCCATCAGTTGCGTCACGATTCCGTCGATCGGCGCGCGCACCGGGATCGTGTTGCGGGTCTCGCCGCTGCGCTCGATCTGCCGGATCACGTCGTCAGGCACGTCGAGCAGGCGCAGGATATTGCGCGCCTTGTCGCGACTGACCCGACGCTTGCCCTGACTGCCGGGGTCTTGCGCGAGCAGGAAGTCGACCTGGGCGTTGAGGATGTCGGGGGCGTAGAGCTCTGCCAGCTCCTGACCCTTGCGCACCGGCTCGCCCTCGGCGCGCAGCGCGAGTGTCTCGATCCAGCCGTTGGCCCGCGGGTGGACGTGCGCCAGCAGGGTCTCGTCGTACTCGACCCGCCCGACGGTGCGGATGAGCTTCCAGAGTGTGCCGCGCTCGACCCGTGCCTGGCGCACACCCAGGCTCTGCATCACCGCGCCGCTGAGCGCGACCTCCGGGCGCTCGTCCGGTGCCGGCTCCAGCCGTTTCTCGACCAGATCCATGCCGCAGATCGGGCAGGTCCCGGGCTGGTCCCGGATGATCTGCGGATGCATCGGACAGACGTACTTGGGGTCCAAGTGCTTGAGGGCGTGCTCCATCGCCGTCTCCGTGGCCGCCTTGGTCGCGCTCTCTCCGGGCGGGGTGGATGGCCCGCGGCATGCGACAAGCAGGAGGCCGCAGACGAGCACGGTCAGCGCGCGGGCGGCGCGTACGCGACCGCCAACCCGGGCGGATGTTGTGTTGGACATGCTGAAATCTCCATGAGAGGCCGACCTGACGGCCTCCGATCTCGGAACGGAATCGCTTGGACCCGCGGGGTGAGCAAGCGGCCGGTCGCGCGGGGTACGACGACGCCCGCGGGCGCTTTGCCCGGGGTTGGCCGGCTCAGCGTTGGCCGGAGATGGGGGGTTTCAGCGGTGAGGATGGGGTGTGACGAAAGAAGTGCCGTGCGGGCAACGGCGACACGATGGTCGCGGCGATCGCAACAGGGACGTCCATGGAAGCAGAGGCCAGTTGGTGGCCCGCGACGGTGGCGTGCAGCGCGCACTTTTGGCAGTGAAGCAGCGTGCCGCCGTCGGTGTGCGTTGCCTGAGGGGTGGCGGCGAGATGGTACGGGCAGCCGACGCCCCCTGGCGATGAGGCCGGGTTATGCAGGCAACCCAGCGTGGCCGCTGCAAACACCTGAAGCTGCACGAGCAGCAGGCACAGCGCCACACCGGATCTGACGACGGGGTTGCGAGTCGACATTGCTCCTATTTAGCCGCTTCAGTGGTGCTTGACAAGGGGGGCGCTGTCTTTCGATGTGGCATTCCATTAGCGGATGCCGATAGACTTCACGATCACGGCGGCCGCGGCGCCACCACCGAACAGGATTCATTCGTCGCTATGAACAAACCGTTGCTCTATGTCGCAGGCGGCATCGGTGCCATCATGATGCTGGTGATGGTGGCGCTGATGTTTCAGATGACCCGCTACATGGGACAGATGACCACCCAGGTTGGCGCCATGTCTGCTGACATGCAGCAGATGCGTAACCACGTCGGGCGTTTGTCGCAGGACGTCGCCGGCATCGGCCGCAGCGTCTCGAACATGGACCCGATGGCGCGCGACATGAGCGGCATGCGTCGGAGCATCGAGCGTATGTCCGGCGTCATCGACAAGGGCGGCGAGCAGATCGAGAGTCTGAATCCCGGTAATCTGATGCAGCAGATGTTGCCGCCGGGTGCCGGCGGTCGGCGCTGACGGCCGAGCGCGGGCGCTCGCCCCGGTTCCGATCATCAAGCCAAACTACAACCAAGCAGTCCCTCCCATGATAAGTCACAAAGGCATCGGCATTGCCGCTTCCATGCTTGCCCTCTCCATGCTCAGCGGCTGTGGTGATGGCACCCCGGCGGATGCCGGTATCAAGATGCCGCGCTTCCATGACCCGGTCCTGGCCGAAGGCCGCTCGGTGTGGATGGGAACCTGCCGCGCCTGCCACCTGCTTGGCGCCGGCGGCGCCCCGGCCGTTACGGACTATGCCAATTGGGAGCCGCGCATCGCCAAGGGGCTGCCGGCCCTCGTCAACGGCCCCATTCATGGCATCAAGGCGGAAGACGGTCGCTACAAGATGCCCCCGCG
>JAXGTD010000084.1:0-19271 GCA_040775095.1 Chromatiaceae bacterium
ACGAAGTGCCAGTACCAGGCCACTGCTTCGAAGGCGAAGTGATTGTGGGGGGTGAAGTGTCCCTTTGCGGCCCGCACCAGGATCACCGAGAGCATCACCGCGCCCATGGTGACATGGAAACCGTGGAACCCGGTGAGCATGTAGAAGGTCGAGCCATAGGCACCGGAGCCGAGCGTCAGGTTCAGCTCATGGTAGGCGTGATAGTACTCGTAGGCTTGCAGAAACACGAAGAGGAAGCCCAGGGCAATGGTCGCGGCCAGACCCCGTACGAGGGTCGTGTTGTCGTGCTGCTTCAGACCCCAGTGGGCCCAGGTGACGGTGGCGCCCGAGCTCAGCAGTATCAGGGTATTGATGGCGGGAATGCCCCAAGGGCCCATCGGATGGAAGGCACCACCGAGCTCCTTCGGGCCGGCGCTGGGCCAGACCGCGGAGAACTGGCTCCACAGCAGGTCGTGGGTCTCACCAAGGTAGCCCCCGCCTCCGAGCCAAAGCATGGCCACATTGCGGATATACCAGAGGGCGCCGAAGAAGCTCAGGAAGAAGAACACCTCGGAGGAGATGAACCAGAACATCCCCTGACGGAAGGACCGATCCACCTGGGCGTTGTAGCGATCCGCCATGCTCTCGCGAATCACCTGACCAAACCATCCATAGAACATGTAGGCCAGCAGGAAAACGCCGGCAAGCAGCATCCAGTGGCCCGCGCTGACGCCATTGATGGTCAGGGCCGTGCCCGCCAACATGGTCAGGATTGAGATCATGGCCGTCAACGGCCAGGGACTCGGGTCCGGGATGAAATAATCTTTCTGGCCGTGCACTGAACCACTCATCCGAATCTGTCCTCGTTATCGTGTCGTTCGGGGAAACGTGAATTAACGCGCTTCCGGTCCGGGCCAGGGATGGCCCCCAGGTTCCACGGCGCTAAGCCGTTGAAACCGGTCCGCTCCAAGCTTCGCGCCTCTCGGAGCACGAGCCGACTAGAGCCGAGGGTTGGCTTTAGTCTGCATCTGCGTCGGTGCGGCTAATTCGCCGCCGCCACCGCATCAGTCGGCTCAGAGACCCGCATTACGCTGTAGGAGAGCGTGATGGAATCGACGTCTTCCGGTAGATCCCTGGAGACGACAAAGCGCACTGGCATCTCCTTGCGCTCGCCCCCCGACAAGGTCTGCTGAGTAAAGCAAAAACATTCAATTTTGGAGAAGAATGCGCCGGCCTTCCAGGGCGCAATGCTCGGAAGCGCCTGGCCGGTGATCGTGTGTCCGGCGCGGTTCTCCGCGACAAAGGTCACCACCCTGGGTTCCCCGAGTCGCACCCGAACCTTGTCCTCCAGTGCATCGATGCGCCATGGCAGATCCGGATGGACGGTTGTATCGAGCTTGACCGTCACCCAACGCCCGTCCCCGCCCCGCGCCTGCCCGTCCGAGGCCGTATCCACACCCAGCTCGCCCATGCCCTGCACCGATTGCAGGCCCGTGGCATCGCACAGCAGGCCATAGAGTGGGACCATGGCGAAGCCGAAGCCAAACATGCCCAGCGCGAGCCCGGCCAGCAGGAAAAGGGTCCTGCGCTGACGGGGATCGCGAGCCGAGGGGGTCGCACTCACAGGGCGTGTGCCATCACCATGTTGAACAGCCCTTTCCAGAAGGGCACCGAGGTGGCGAAAATGAGGGCCGCAAACCCGGCTAGCAGCCAGGCCGTGCGGACATTCTTGCGCCTTTGTTCCGGGGTCATCTCGTCTACCGTCATCGGGGTACTCGGATTAAATCGCTAGGGGCTCTGCAGACTGCCGGTGCGGCGGATGAAACGTCCGCCGCACCGGCTTCGATCCGCCGATCAATTCGCTGCTTGCGGGGCGAGCTGCGGCGGGGTGGTCCAGCTATGGAAGGGGGGCGGAGAGGACAGCTCCCACTCCAGCCCCTGGGCGCCCTCCCAGACCCGGGCCTCGGCCTGCTTACCCCGGCGGACCGTGTCGATCACGATATAGAGCAGCAGCAGGTGACTGAGCCCGAACACGAAGGCGCCGATGCTGGAGATCATGTTGAACTCCGCAAACATCACGTTGTAATCGACGATGCGCCTGGGCATCCCGGCGAGGCCGATGAAATGCTGCGGGAAGAACGTGATATTGAAGCTGACCACGTTGATCCAGAAGAAGATCTTTCCAAGCCTCTCGTTGTACATATGGCCCGTCCACTTGGGCAGCCAATAGAAGACCCCGGCGAACAGACCGAAGACCGCGCCCGGCAACAACACATAGTGGAAGTGGGCCACGACGAACATGGAGTCCTGGTATTGCATGTCCGCCGGGACCACCGCAAGCATGATGCCGGTGAGACCGCCGAAGGAGAACATCAGGAGGATGGCCACCGCGAACAGCATGGGCGTTTCGAAGGTCATGGATCCCTTCCACATGGTGGCCATGTAGTTGAAGACCATCAGCCCCACCGGGATCGAGATAATGATCGTCCCGATCATGAAGTAGCTCACCGCCCCCAGCGACATCCCGATGGTGTACTGGTGGTGGGCCCAGACCACCATGCCGATGACCATGATCGCGATCATGCCGCCGACCAGCGAGTTGTAGCCAAACAGCGGCTTGCGCGAAAAGGTCGGGACGATGGAGGCGAGGATGCCGAAGGACGGCAGGATGAGGATATAGACCTCGGGATGACCGAAGAACCAGAACAGGTGCTGGAAAAGCACCGGATCGCCGCCGCCGGCGGCGTTGAAGAAGCTGGTACCGAAGTGCCGGTCGAACAGCAGCATGGTCACACCGCCGGCCAGAACGGGGACGACCAGGATCAGCAGGAAGGCGGTGACCAGCCAGGTCCACACGAAGATCGGCATCTGCATCAGCTTCATGCCCGGGGCACGCATGTTGAAGATGGTGACGATGATATTGATGGACGCCAGCACCGAGGAGATACCCAGCAGGTGGATGGCGAAGATCAGGAAGTCCATCGACATGCCGACCTGGATGGACAGCGGCGGGTAGAGCGTCCAACCGGTGTTGATCTGGGTCCCGCCACCCGGGAAGAACGGCACGATAAAGGAGAGGATCAACATGGTCCCCGCCGCCGGCAGGATCCAGAAGCTCAGGTTGTTCATCCGCGGCAAAGCCATGTCAGGCGCGCCGATCATCAACGGGATCATCCAGTTGGCCATACCCGCCGCGGCCGGCATGACGGCGCCGAAGATCATCAGCAAGGCATGGTTGGTGACCAGGTTGTTGTAGAGGTCCGGCTCCAGCAGCTGCAAACCGGGCATGAACAACTCGGCGCGAATCAACATCGCGCTGGCGCCACCCAGGAACAGCATGATCAGGGCGAACACCAGATACATGGTCCCAATGTCCTTGTGATTGGTCGAGAACAACCACCGGCCGATGCCCTTGGGCGGCCCGTGGTGTTCATGCTCGTGATCTTGTTCGTGATCCAGTATTGCGGTGGTCATGGCGGTCTACCTCGTGGAAGAGAGAGCTCGTCCGCAACTCGACTCGGAAGGTGCGCCGGGGTAGCCGAGGCGGCCCTGATCGTACGAGTGTGCGTCCATCTGCGGATAGAAAGTTGGTATCGGCCTGTTCACTCAGCCCTATTTCACGGCGAGGGAGCGGGCGGCGCGGACATCGCGTGGCTGCACCACGTCGCCCGTGTCGTTGCCCCAGGCGTTACGCTCGTAGGTGATGATTGCGGCCAGTTCCAGATCGTTGAGCGCATTCCAGGCAACCATGGCCGTGCCAGGCTTGCCGTTGAGCACGATGCTCAGGTGCGCGTCGATCGGCCCGGTGGCAATCTTGCTCCCCGCGAGCGCGGGGAAGGCCGGCGGCAGGCCCTTGCCATTGATCTGATGGCACGCGCTGCACTTGGTGTTGAACAGATCGTGGCCCTTCTCCATCAGGTCTGCCATCGCCCAGTCCTTGTCGACATTGGCCTCCGCGGCAGAGGCGAGCATCACGTTCTTCTGCTCGCCGATCCAGGACTGGAACTTCTCCTTGGAGACCGACTCCACCACGATCGGCATGCGCGAGTGCCAGGTCCCGCAGAGCTCGGCACACTGCCCGCGGAAGGTCCCCTCCCGGTTCAGATCCACCCAGGTCTCGGTGACATAGCCCGGAATCGCGTCCTTCTTCACCGCCAGAGCCGGTACCCAGAAGGCGTGGTTCACGTCGGCCGAGGTGTGCAGGAAGCGGATCTTGGTGCCCACCGGGAGGACCAGCGGATTGTCCACGGCACGCAGATAGAGATCGCCGGCCTCCTCCTTGGGCAGGGCCCGGCTCTCGACCCGCACATGCTGGGGTTTGCCGTCCAGATCCACGGAGTAGTCGAGGTATTCGAACTCCCACCACCACTGGTGACCGACCACCTTGACGTCCATGAGGTCCTCTCCCTTGGGCACATCCCAGACCTTCTCGAGGGTCTTCTGCGCGGAACTGGCGATGGTCATATCCACCCCCAGCACCAAAACCGGGACAATGACCCAGGACCAGTGGCCGAACCAGGACTCGTGAAAGTGCTGGTCGGCCTGGTATCCACGGCTCTTGCGGTGATAGATCAGGGAGTAGATGACGAATCCGAAAATGAGGACCAGCAGCACCGTTGCGATGTGCATGGTCAGCATATGGATGTCATAGATCTCCTGGGCCACGCCGGCGGCCGGCTCGGGGAAGTTGATCCCCAGCTCAGCGGTGGCAGGGGCTGCCCAGGCGACGACGGATGCAAAAACGGATACGGCGCCGATGCGCTTGGATTTCACGGCCAGATGCCCTCTCGTTGTGCTTGTTGTGCGGGTGAAGCGAGGCCGGGGCTGGACACCTCGGCCTCACGACGCTCCATATTGGCGTGTCGCAGACCCAGCCACCCCCGGAGCTCGGCAGCCAGTTCCTCGCGCTCCCCCTCCACCAGACGTGCCGCAACCTCCAGCCGGCGACCGTGGCAGCGCAGCACCAATCGGCTGGGATACCAGCCCCGCGGGTCGTGCGACAGCGTCGCGCGGGTCCAGTAGCGGGGAAGGCGTATGACCTCCTCCAGACGGCGTCCGCCGCGCAGGATGCGCAGCTCGCCCGTGTCGATCTCGATCACCTCGCGACGATGGCCCGCCACGGAGCTCAGGTAAAACCCGAAACCCACCACCAGCAACTCCAGGCCGGTGAATGGGAGGACCAGCCAGGCCCCCAGAGAGGCCCAGTACGCGCCCACCGCCAGAATGCAGCAGGCCAGTCCCATGAACAGTCGCTGAACCCAGCGCCAGCTCAGACTGCAATTGGGCTTGAGGGTGAGCCGACAGGCACCCTCAGCCGGATATTCGGATTCCAGCATGGCTTAACACCCAACAGTAGTTCGACCGGGCGCAAACGACACGTAGCGGTGACTACTGTGCCTGGGGTGTCCGGTCGGAAGGTGGTCAGAGGTTGCGGTCGGCGAGGCGACGACTCTGACGGTCCGCAGAGTGCGAGAAAGTAACGAAAAAAGCAACTTTATTTGACGCGAATCAATACATTAGCACTTGATTATGTATTGAACATTTCGTCTCACGCTCCGCCCAACCGCGAGATCGACCAGCCAAACCATGCCGGGGTACGACCCGAGGGTGCGCCGCCGCGCGGCACACTCTTGCACCGCGGCGGCGGCGTGCGGCGGGGTCTGCCAGAGCCGGGCGCGGCGTCGGCAACGCATCGGAGCGCGACATCCCAACGAGGCGGTCGCGGCCCGTCGGGTTGACGCCCGCCCCCTGCACGCACATCTTAGCGGCATGTCTGCATGCGACCCACGAGGCCGCGCCGATGCCCTTTTTTTCTCCCGTCCTTTGTGCAGACCCCGCCTATGCGGCGATCCAGGCGGCCCGCCATGCCGCCGAGGCCGAGTGCGTGCAGCGAACCCTGGCCGCGATCGATCTCTCCGATGACCAGCGCCGCGACGTCCTGGAACGTGCCCGCGGCTGGGTGCGCGCGGTGCGGCGCCGGCCGGGCGCGGGTGGTCCGCTGGATGCCTTCCTGACGGGATATGCGTTGACCAGCCACGAGGGCATCGCGCTGATGTGTCTGGCCGAGGCACTGCTGCGCGTGCCCGACGAGGCAACGATGGACCGTCTGATCCGCGACAAGCTCGGCGGGACCGACTGGGGCCCAAGGCCGGACCGGCGCGGTTCGCTATTCGTCAACGCATCGACCTGGGCGCTGATGCTGACCGGACGCCTGATCGACTGGCACGACGATCCGGCCACCGATCTGCGCGGCGCGCTGCGCCGGCGCCTGGAGCGCGGCGGGGGGCCGCTGATCCGCACCGCGTTGCGCCATGCCATGACCATTCTCGGCGAGCAGTTCGTGATGGGCCGCGACATCGACGAGGCAATCGTCCGCGCGAGCAGATCCCACGACCGCCACTCCTTCGACATGCTCGGCGAGGCGGCCCGCACCGAGGCCGATGCGGCCCGCTACCAGGAGCGCTACCTTCTGGCGATCGACGCGGTTGGCAGATCGGCCGGGGCTGCGGGCCCGATCCTGGGTCCGGGCATCTCGATCAAGCTCTCGGCGCTGCACCCACGCCTCGAGCCGAGCCAGGGCGCACGCGTGCGTACCGAGCTGTTGCCGCGGTTGACCGCGCTTGCGCAACAGGCCCGGGCACACGGCATCGGCCTGACCATCGATGCCGAGGAGGCGGCCCGCCTGGACCTGACGCTGGATCTGCTCGCCGCCCTCTGCGCCGAGCCGTCGTTGTCGGGATGGGACGGACTCGGAGTTGCCGTGCAGGCCTACCAGCTCCGCGCGCTGCCCGTCATCGACCTGCTTCACATCCTGGCCCGGCGGCACCACCGGCGGCTGATGGTGCGGCTGGTCAAGGGCGCGTACTGGGACGGGGAGATCAAGGTCGCGCAGCAGATGGGACTGCCAGCCTACCCGGTCTACACACGCAAGCGCCACACCGACTGCTCCTATCTGGCGTGCGCCGGCAAGCTGCTGGATGCCTCCGACCGGCTCTATCCCCAATTTGCCACCCACAACGCGCACGCCATTGCCGCGGTGCTCGCGATGGCCCGCGGGAGGCCATTCGAGCTCCAGCGGCTGCACGGCATGGGGGAGTCGCTCTATCGGGTGGTTGCGCACGACGCGGATGCACCGGCCTGCCGCGCCTATGACCCGGTGGGCGCCCACGAGGACCTGCTGCCTTATCTGGTGCGGCGGCTGCTGGAGAATGGCACCAACAGCTCGTTCGTGAACCGCATTGCCGACGCGCGAGCGCCCGTCGAGGCCGTCGTCACGGACCCCGTGGATGCAACGCGGCGCTCCAGGCGGGCGTCGCACCCACGCATCCCGTTGCCGCGCGATCTGTACCGACCCGACCGCGCCAATTCCCGCGGCGTCGACCTCGGCGACCCAGTCGCGCTTGGTGCGCTCTACCGCGCCATGCAACAGGCCCTGGGGCCGGGCTGGCGCGCCGCGCCCCTACCGGGCGAGCGCAACACGCCAAACACGGCGTCGCCCGACCCCGGCGCGCCGCGGGCGGTGCTCGACCCCGCGGACCGGCGCCGCCGGGTCGGTCAGGTCGTCGAGGCCGGCCCGGCGGCGATCGAACAGGCACTCGCGGCGGCGCACGCGGCGGCACCCGGCTGGGAACGGACGGCCGTCGTGGTGCGCGCGAATTGCCTGGAGCGCGCCGCGGACCTGCTCGAGGCGCGCCAAGGCCTGTTCGTGGCGATGTGCGTACGCGAGGCCGGCAAGACCGTCGCCGACGGTGTGGCCGAGCTGCGAGAGGCCGCGGACTTCTGCCGGTGGTACGCGACCCGGGCCCGCGAGCTGTTTGCGGCACCGCGGGCCATGCAAGGCCCAACCGGCGAGGCGAACCTGCTGTCGCTCCATGGGCGGGGCGTGTTTGCCTGCATCAGCCCATGGAATTTCCCGCTGGCCATCTTCGTGGGGCAGGTGACCGCCGCCCTCGCCGCGGGCAACGCGGTGATCGCCAAACCCGCCGAACAGACCCCTTTGATCGCCGCCGAGGCGGTGCGGCTCTTGCACGAGGCGGGCATCCCGCCAGAGGTGCTGCACCTGTTGCCCGGCGATGGGCCAACCGTGGGGGCGGCGCTGATCGCGGATGCGCGCATCGCCGGCGTCGCGTTCACCGGCTCACTGGAAGTGGCGCAATCCATACACCGTTCGCTGGCGGCCCGGGCTGGTCCGATCCTGCCCCTGATCGCCGAGACCGGCGGGCAGAACGCGATGGTCGCCGACAGCTCGGCGCTGCCGGAACAGCTGGTCATGGACGTGATCGCGTCGAGCTTCAACAGCGCCGGCCAACGTTGCTCAGCGCTCCGCGTGCTCTTTCTTCAGCAGGAGATTGCCGAGCACATTCTGACGATGTTAGCCGGGGCCATGGCGCAGCTGCGCATCGGCGACCCCTGGGATCTGGCGACCGACATCGGGCCGGTGATCGATGAGGCGGCCGCCGATCGGCTCGCGCGGCATTGCCGGCGCATGCAGCGGGAGGCCAGACTGATCGCCGAGTGCCCGCTGCCCCCGGGCGCCGGGCACGGCACCTTTTTCGCGCCACGGGTGTTCGAGATCGCCTCCCTCGACCAGCTCCGCGGAGAGGTCTTCGGCCCGGTCCTGCACGTGATCCGCTACGCGGCCGCGGATCTGGACCGGGTGATCGATGCGATCAACGCCGCCGGCTATGGGCTGACCTTCGGCGTGCACAGCCGCATCGACCAAACGATTCGCGCCCTCACCACTGGCGTGCGCGCAGGCAATCTCTATGTCAACCGCAATATGGTCGGCGCCGTGGTCGGCGTGCAGCCCTTCGGCGGCGAGGGCCTGTCCGGGACCGGCCCCAAGGCCGGCGGGCCACACTATCTGCAGCGCTTCGCCGTCGAGAGACTGGTCAGCATCAACACCGCCGCGGCCGGCGGCGACGCGGGGCTGTTGTCGCTACAAGACGATCCGGACTGACCACGCGGCCGCCGTGACCAGACGGCCACGGCAGGGCGGGGTTCAGCCGGCGGCGCAGACCCGCCAGTAGGCCTCCAGCGTGCAGCCGACCGACCAGGCCTGGGCCGGGGTACCACGGGGGGCGTGCGGGGGGTCGCCGTCGAAGATCTCGCTGATGCTGCCAAGGCCGGCATCGCGGATGTGGCTTGCCAGTGGCGCCAGGCGCGAGAGCGCGAGCGCGCGGTCGGCCTGAACGCGATATTCGGCGATCACATAGTGGCCGAGCAGCCAGGCCCAGACGGTGCCCTGGTGGTATGCCCCGTCGCGGGCGAGCACATCACCGAGATAGGTGCCGCGATAGGCCGGGTCGCTCGGCGCGAGGGTCCGCAACCCGTATGAGGTCAACAGATGCTCGGCACAGCAGGACACGATCGCGGCCTGCACCTGGGCCGACAGGGCCGAGCTCGGCAGACTGACCGCCAGGATCTGGTTCGGCCGAATGGCGGCATCGTTGCCCTCCGGCCCATCCAGCACGTCGAAGAGGCCCTCGCCGTCGGCGCGGATGAAACGCTGGAATCCGTCGCTGACCCGGGACGCGAGCTCCGCAAACGGGGCCGCGTCGGCACCGATGCGCCCGGCGAGCTCGCCCATGACCACCAGCGCGTTGTACCAGAGGGCGTTGACCTCGACCGGCTTGCCGATGCGCGGGGTGACCACCCAGTCGTGGACCTTCGCGTCCATCCAGGTCAGCTGCACGCCGGGCTCGCCGGCCCGGACCAGGCCGTCGGCCGGATCCATGCCGATACCGTAGCGGGTGCCGCCGCGATAGCCGTCAACGATGGACTGCAACGCGGGCCAGGCCCGCTGCAAGGCGGCGGTGTCGCCCGTCGCCTCGAGGTAAGCGCGCCACGCCTCGATGTACCAGAGGGCCGCGTCGACACTGTTGTATTCGGCCTGTTCGCCACTGCCGGGAAACAGGTTGGGCAGCATGCCGCCATCGATGAAACAGGCAAAGGTCTCGAGGATGCGCCGGGCAGTGCCGAAACGTCCGGTCGCGAGACACAGGCCTGGAAGCGCGATCATCGTGTCGCGCCCCCAGTCGCCGAACCAGGGGTAGCCGGCGATGATGGACTCTCCGGCGGGATCCTCGTGCAGGGGGCGGGCAAAGACGAAGCTGTCCGCGGCCAGCAGCAGCCGACGGATCCAGTCGGGTGCACCGGCAAACGGGTTGGCGGCCTCCGCCTCGTCGCCGCACGCCGTCTCGAGCAGGTGCCGATCGCGATCGAGATGGCGCCGGATTGCGGCATCCAGGTCCAGACCGGAGGGTTCGCCCTCGGGCGGCTCGTTGGTCGCGGCGGCGATGCCCACCCAGCGCCCGGGAGTCAGGTCCAAGTGCGCAAACCCCACCCGCAGGTGGTTGTCGCAATCCTCGAGGCCGCGCTCGCGCTCGCGCGGCAGGTCAAAGCCCTCGATCCAGGCCGGTGCGGCCGCCAGCTGGCCGCCGATGGCCCGCACCCCCAGCGACAGCGGCCCCACCGGGCCGGGACCGAAGGCCACCGTCATCGCGGCGCCGTCCACGACGATCTCCGGGTCGAGCCCGCCAGCGGCGCTGACCTGATGGTGGTCTCGGGCATTCACCAGCAGCGCAACCCGCAGCTGCAATGCCCGCTCGGGAGATCCGGGCAACCGCCGCCAGGCACAGTAGACCCGGTCGCAACCCTGCTCGAGCCAGATTCGCTGCTCGATGCGCATCGCACCGATTGCAAACACCCAGACCGGCATCCGGCCGTTGAGCCGGAAGGATTCCGTGAGGACGTGTCCCGCCGGCTCGACCGCCCCGCTGGCCCATCGATTCGTGAACAACGGCCATTCCCGGTCGCCGTCGATTAACGTCGCCTCGGCCTTGGTAAACATCAGGGTCCGGCCCAGCGGCGGATGCGCGTTGGCGATCAACAGCCCGTGATAGCGGCGCGTCAATGTCCCGGCGATGGTGCCGGCGGCATAGGCACCGCGCCCATTGGACAACCACCATTCGCGCCGCTCGGCCTGACCCAGATCGGCGCAGACGGCGCGGCCAAACCCCAGGGTCTGAATCAGATGTGGCGCCCGGGAAGGGTCGGTGTCGGTCGCGTTGGATCCCATTCAATTGTCCCGAAAAGTAGCGCGTATCGAGTGACGAGCAGCGAGGTTTCTCAGGCCATTTAAATTGAGATCGATCCGCCAGGAGCCGCAAGTATAGCCCACATGCCCGCGTTCACCCCGCGGTCCCGAACCACCGCGCGGGGTGCCGGCGCACGCATGAACAGCCGCCTGGGGTTCTCGACTCAGGTCGACGCGCGGGTCTCGTCAGCGCGATTCGAGCGCGCGCCCGGGCACCCGCACCGTCAGCGCCGGCCACACGGCGAGCCCCTCCACGGAGCTGACCAGGCTTCCCGTCTCCATGTCGTCGACCATGCTGCTCAGCGCGGTGCGCACAACCATCTCACCGCGCCCCTCGATACCCTCCAGCCGGCCAGTCCCACCGGTGACGATGAACTCGCCTTGGCAGGCGTCGTGAGCCCCCTTGCACGTGAAACGCGCGAAGGCGAGGTCGCCCGCGCTGCTCGTGATGTTGCAAAAGCCGCTGCTATCGATCGTGTCCTGAAACTGGCGGATGTGGGTCATCGCCGGGCAGGTGATGATGGCGGAGTCGAGCGCCCTCTGTTCTCCCTCGATATACATGATGCCCTCGTAGCGGCCGACGAACAGCAACTCCTCCGGGCCAATTTGGAACACCTCGCCCTTGCCCTCCCAGGGTGCGAGAATCTTCACCGTGACCTCGCGCATGGCACCAACCGCGGCGTCCGGGACCGCCCCTGAGGCCGAGCCTGGTTCCGCCTCGGTGACTTGCGCGCCCGTCGCGGCGGGCGGCATGGCGGTCCCCACCGATGCGGCGAACACAAAGATGATGGCGTTGCGGCTGCGCATGGACGGTCCTCTCGAGGCGTGGGTGCGGATTGCGCCGCGATTCTATACCGAACGGCGTCGTGAAACCGGGTCGTGAACAGGCCCCGTGCCGTTTCCGGGTCGAGCCCCCCCGGTGTTCCAGTCAGGCCGCCGGCGCGCCGGTCTGCTAGAATCGCGCCGGGCTTCGTCGCCGTTCCGCGCGTGGGCGTCCCGATCGGACCCGAGGCCCGCGCACCGCCGCGGCGCATGGAGAAATGGGAATGAGTGCCTTGACCACCCCAGAATGAAGCATCCACCCCTGACACTGGGCTGGCGCGAGTGGGTCGGATTGCCCGCCCTCGGCCTGCCACTGCTTAAAGCCAAGGTGGACACCGGCGCGCGCACCTCGGCGTTGCACGCGTTCGAGGTCGAACCGTTTCATCAGGCCGGGCAGGCCTGGATACGCTTCCGTGTCCACCCGGTCCAGGGGCGCTCTGACCTGGTCGTCGTGTGCGAGGCACCGGTGCTGGACCAGCGGCCAGTGACCGACTCGGGCGGTCACCGCGAGCAACGATACGTCATTGAAACCGGATTGCGCGTCGGCGCTGCCGAGTGGCCGATCGAGTTGACG
This sequence comes from Chromatiaceae bacterium, assembly GCA_040775095.1. Lineage (GTDB taxonomy): Bacteria > Pseudomonadota > Gammaproteobacteria > Chromatiales > Chromatiaceae > JAXGTD01. The sequence goes on from JAXGTD010000084.1 coordinate 12,474, forward strand.
CTGACCGACCGCGACACGATGCGCTTTCGCATGCTGGTTGGACGCACCTCGATCGCGGGTCGGGCACTGGTGGATCCGCGCCGATCGTTCATCACCGGCCGCACGGCGGACGCGCTCGCACCCTATCGCGATTGCCTGCCGAACGCATGACGCCCCCGCCTACAGGGCGCGCCGGCCGCACCCCCGCCGACCCGTCCGGCCCATGAGATGCTGATTCGAAGCTACAAATCCGCGTTCATTCTGCTCTTTCTGGGGCTGTTAACGATTACCGTCGCCAGCGTCGCGGCGAACGCCTATCGGCGTGCCTCCGAGGCCTCGCTCAACCTCTCGGCCGATATCCTCGCGGAGATGTCCGAGCGGCTCGTCAATCGCACCACCGACATCTTTGACGATGCCCGCAACGATCTCGCGACCGACGCCCTGGTGCTGCGATCCACCGGCATCACCAAACAGTCCGATGAGCTCGACTGGCTGTTCTGGACGCAGTTGGCGCGCAGCCCACACCTGGGTTCGCTGTACGCGGCCGACCCCAACGGCAGTCTCGTCCAGGTTCGCAAGCAGCCGCAACTGATGTCCCGGCTGATCGATCGCTCGGACGGCGCGCCACGCGAGCAGGAACGCTACCGCGACGAGCAGTTCGCGATCATCGCCCACATCACTGGCGATGCGCGTTTCGATCCGCGCACCCGAGACTGGTACCAGGGCGCCATCGCGCGTGCGGGAGCCCTTTACGTCACCCCGATCTACCGTTTCGAGTCCGATGGCCAGCCTGGCATCAGTATCGCGCGGGCGGTCATGGGTCCCGACGGCGCCGCGCGCGCCGTGCTCGGTGCCGACATCGCACTGGGGGATCTCTCGGGATTCCTCTCCTCCCGGCACCTGGCCGAAGGCGGCGTACCGCTCATCGTCAATGGCAGCGGCCAGTTGGTGGCGTACCCGTACGCGCTGGAGCTCACCGAGCCGGCGACCGCGGAAAAAGGTGCACTGCCGCGGGTCACCGACTTGAAGGCCGACTGGCTGGTCAATGCCTATCGCGGGCTGCACGACGGCACCGCCCGCGTCCATAACAACGGTTCCGTCGACTACGCGCTGATCAAGACCGACGGGGCCACCTACCTCGTGCACCAGCAGGCCTTCCCCACCGACCTGGGGATCGACTGGGACCTGTTCATCGTGGTACCGGAGGCCTCGCTGCTGGCGTCCGCCCATCGCCTGCTGAGCGAATCGGTGGTGATCTCTCTGATCATCCTCTGCGTGGCCAGTTTCGCCGTCTGGCTGCTGGCCCGCGAGCTCTTCGTTCCGCTGGCCCAGCTCGAGCGCAACACCCGGCGCATCAAGGCCTTCCAGTTTCAGGACGTCGAACGCGTCGGCTCGCGGTTTCGCGAGATCGCGGCCCTGGATGAGTCCATCTGGAGTATGAAACGCGGGCTGCAGTCACTCGAGAAGTTCGTCCCGACAGACGTGGCGCGCCACCTGATCGAATCCGGCGAGGAGGTCACGCCAAGCGGTGAGCGGCGCGAGCTGAGTTACTTCTTCACCGGCCTGGATCAGCTCTCGCGGCTCTGCAGCGCGCTGCCCCCGGAGCGCGTCACCGCGGTGCTGGCCGGTGAGCTGGACCACTTCACCCGGATCATCCTGCGGCTGAAAGGCACCGTCGACAACTATCTCGGTGAAAGCATCATGGCGTTCTGGGGCGCACCGATCCCCAGCGACGACGGGACCGAACGCGCCTGTCTCGCGGCACTCGCCTGCCGCCGGCTGGAGGCCGAGCTCTATGCGCACTGGAACGAGCCTGACACGCCACCGCCGAGGAACCTGTACTCGGTGCACAGCGGGCACGCAATCGTCGGCAATATCGGCTCGAGTCAACGCATGAGCTACACCGCGTTGGGTGAGAATGTGATCCTCGCCTGGGAGCTGCACCGGCTCAACCATCGCTACGGGACACGCATCCTCGTGAGCGATGCCGCGCGGCGGCAGGTTGCCGAGCAATTCTGGTTTCGCCGGGTCGACCTGCTGCCACTGGACGACGGGCGCGTGTGGATGCCGGTGTTCGAGCTCATCGACGAGCGCCAACGCCCGCTCGACCCGATCCAGGCCTCCTTCATCACTCGTTACGAGGCCGGCCTTGGCGCGCTGCATGGCGAGCACTGGGAGCAGGCCGAGGCCACCTTTCGGGAGCTTGGAAAGGAGTATCCCGAGGACCCCTCGGTGGCGCTTATGTTGCGCCGCTGCGGCGCACGCAGCCGGGGATTCCACCTGCTGACCGAGGCCATCGACGCCAGCGTCGGCGACAGCCACCACGGCGGAACCGGAGCGGGATCCGGAGCGTAACCGAATGCATCCACGTGACGAGGACCTGCTCGACGATGCCGTCGACCGCTTCGCCCGGCTCTTCCGCGCGATCGAGGTGCGGCAGTCGCGCATCGAGTCTCGGCTCGTCTGGCTCTACCAGCTCGCCTTCATCGCCTTCGTGATCCTGGTCGCGTCGATCTCCTTCATGACCATCATCCTTTCCCAACAGGTCCCCGGCATGACCGCGGCCATCACACACATGAACGGACGCTTTAGCGAGATCGCCGACGACATGGTGAACATGGAACGGTCGGTGGGGCTGATGGGTACCAACATGGACACGCTGCCGCGCATGGTCAGCCATGTCGACGAGATCCATGGCAGCGTCGCGTTCATGTCCCACGACGTCTCCGCGATGGCCGGGCACATGGCGAGCATCGATGCGGGCGTCGGCGCGATGGAGCTGAACATCCTCGACATGCGCCAGTCGTTCGAGGTCATGGATCTGACCGTCGGCCGCATGGGTAAGGACGTCAACCACATGTCCCAGCCGATGCGTATGTTCAACTCGCTCAATCCGCTTCGCTAGCGGACCGGTTTACCGAGATGGCTCGATTCACCACCCGCCTCTGTTCGCGCTCCTCCATCGGGGGCCCATCGATGGCCATGGCCACGGCATGAGCGATCGCGCCCGCATCGAACGGCTCAACGAGACCCTGACCCAGCTGGAGCAGATGCTCGGTCAGAGCGAGCATGCAGCGGAAAAGCGCGTCCGTGGCTTCGTCTCCATCGCTCGCATCGCCGCGGCGCTGACCGCGGTGTTGGCCCTGGCGAATCTGTACTTCATCAACGACCTGACCCAGGAGATCCATGCCGTCATCGCGCGCATGGAGCAGATGAACAGCCATTTCGATCAGGTCGCCGATCGCATGAACGCGATGCGGGTCCAGGTGGAGGGCATGGAAGAAAACGTCCGGCTGATGCCGGTCATGGATGCCCAGATGCGGGAGATCGCGAGCCATGTCGCATCCATGCGCGGCAACGTGGAACAGATGCGAGGGATCACCGACTCCACCGCTCGGCGCATCGGGCGCATGAACGTCAGTGTCACCGACATGGCCGCGCGGTTCCACCACCTCAACACGAGCATTGGCGCGATCGGCGGCGACGTCAACCAGATGGCCCTCCCGGTCCCCTGATGCATGCGCTGACTGGAGCGACGGCGATGCAGACCACGAATACCTGGGCTTTTTCAGCGATCTGATCCCGTCGAACAGGAAACGATCGGGCAATCGCGGTGCGCCCAGCACGCGTGCCCCGGCGCCATTCCCGCGCCCGTCCCCTCCCGATCGTCGGACCCTCCCCGCCTCGGACGGGGGTTGGGCACCCGCGTCTGTAGGCGCCAGGGGTCTGGCGTCGAATCGAACAGATCCCGGGCGCGTCCCCTGGTCCCGCGGCGGCCGCGCACGGACCTGCACCTGTCGCGAAATGCCAAGCCAGCCGGGCCTCGATCACGGACACTCGGCGCGGAACGTGGGGCCGAGCGCCTCGGTCCAACCAGGAACCGGTCCCGCCAAGAACCCGAAGCGTGGGTAGAGTAGAGAGCAGGCGTCCCGCTTCCGTAGGTCCGGCCTATCTGTTGCCGCCCCTTTCGTCTGGCGGTGCCTCAATAGCCGGGCCATAGTCACGGTAGCCAGCCCTCCCTCATCAAACCGTGCATACGGTTTTCCCGTACACGGCTTTCCGATGTGCTTCACGCCGAGGCATGCGCCGATTTCCAGCCTGCGGTGGTGGGAAGCTTGAACAGTCCAACATGGTCGTATAAATGCGCATTGGGAAACCGGATGTATCCTTGCGCCCGGCTCTGGAGCTTGTGGCGCCGACGCAGCTGCGTGCGCACCCGCTCCTCCGCATGCGTCTTCACCCGACCCAGCACCGTCGAGCAGTTGCGGTAGTGGAAGTATCCTGACCAACCACGCAGCACGCAGTTGACCTCGCCGATCATGTCCCTAAGCGCCACTGGGGTGCGGCGACGCGCGGTCAGGTCCTTGACGCGATCCTTGATCCGCTGCTCGGCCCGCGGCGATGGCTCGATGTGCGGGTAACCCTTGCCGCTACGGCGACTGGTCCGCCAGGCAATGTGGAAACCCAGGAAGTCGAACCCTTGCTCGCGCGCATCGACCACCCGGGTCTTCTGTGTATTGAGATGGAGGTCCAACCGGTCCAGGACCGTCGTCAGGACGGTCATGGGTTCCGCGGTGCCGTGACGGCAGAGGATCACCGCATCGTCGGCGTAGCGCACGAGCCGTGCGCCGAGCCGCCGCTCCAGGTCATGCCGTTCCCAGATCCGGTCCAACAGATGCAGATAGAGATTCGCCAGCAGGGGCGAGGCAACTCCGCCCTGCGGGGTCCCCCGTCGGTTCCCCTTTCCACCCTGAGGGCGGCGTTTGCCCTGCTCGTCCTCTTCGATGACCGGGGCCTTTAGCCAGCGTCGGATCAGCCCCAGCACGGAGCTGTCGACAATCCGTTCAGCCACCACGACCATGAGCTTGGCATGGGGAATCGTGTCGAAATATTTCGACAAATCGGCATCGATGACCTGAGTCTGCCCGCGAAAGAGGGCGTCGGCGACCGCATCGAGCGCATCATGGGCCGAGCGCTGCGGGCGAAACCCATACGAATGCTCGCAGAAGTCCGCCTCGAAGATCGGTTCCACTACCAGCTTAAACGCCATCTGTGCGATCCGGTCCCGAATCGTGGGAATCCCTAACGGGCGTTTGCTGCCATCCGGTTTGGGTATCCAAACCCGGCGCACGCCATCCGGGCGGTACGTCTTGTGCTCCAGTTCCTCACCGAGCGATGCCAAGTAGGCGTCCTTCCCGATTCCCGCCTCGATGGCCTTGAAGTCGACACCGTCAATTCCCGGTGCACCTCGATTGGCACGAACGCGCTCATAGGCGTGACTCAGAATGTCCGCCCGGTAGAGCTTGTCATATAAGGCGTAGAAGCGGAACGCCGGCTCTTGCTTGGCCTTGGCGTAGAGCTTCCGCTGCAACGTCCTGATCGTTTCCGGAGTTGTTAGCGACATGGCCGCAATCTCCTGATCCTCCGCGCTTTGGTTGCATGCACAAAGCAGGGTCCCTTCCCTCGGGTCGGGTTATGTTGTCCCAAACCCTCGAACGGTACTATGGACCCCTCCGACTCCCGCTGCGGCCGGCAACGATTTCGGTCTCGCCTTATACGTCGCCGTCGGCGGTTCTGGGCCGCCGCCACAGCGGGTCTCCCGCACTGGGACTGATTGACTGCCACCACATGCCACCCGTGCTACCCCGGAAGATCCGATGGGACGCTCTCGTTCTCCCTTCCCATCGACATCGGCCTTCCCCTTCTGACCACAGGGTCGGCATCTCCAATTAAGTCACGAGGCTACATCTCGGTTCGCTTGCGCTGTGGCCTGCAGTTTTGCACCCTCGGAACTCACGACCCTTGGTTACCCAAACGCCGCTCCGGGGCACTACAATGGTGTACGAGCAACTCCATCGGCGGGACTTAAACCCGCTAGTTAATCAGCCTGTTACGGCATACAGCCAGTTCTTACGATTATGTCAGACTCACCATAATCGCAATTATGTGCAGCGCCGGATATGCGCAGCTCCGCCGCACGCTCGCTGGCGAGGCGAGCGAAGTGTCTGAACGTCAATGGCTTACGCTCTGGAACGGGTCGCTGAGGTAGCGCCCAGGCTCCAGGCGCTTGCACCACAGTAACGGGCAACCAGGTGCAATCCCAAACCCAGAGCTGATTGGACGCGCTGGGGCGCTATCGCTATGGAGCAGCGGCCATCGCGATTGACTCACGATTCCCTCAAGGCGATGCCACAGTCGGTCCGTAGACTGGAGCCACCTAAACGAGATCAAGGAGTCTCAGATGCAGAAGAATCGAAATGCCACGGTCGCAGTACTCGTTCTGCTGCTTGCCGGCCTGGCGACGACCGCGGGCGCCCAGCCTGGACGCGGCGAAAGCGGGGCCCGACGCGGCCCGCCACCCGAGGCGATCGAGGCCTGCGAAGGCAAGGAGAGGAACGATCAGTGCAGCTTTACGGGTCGCGACGATGAAACCCTTACGGGCATCTGCTCTGCACCCCCGGGTGTCGTCGATCTGGCCTGCGCGCCAGAAGGCGGCCCACCCGAGCACGGCGGTCGCTGATCGCGCCGATACACCATTTACCCCCCCCCACGGGCAGGGATGCCCGACCTGAATCGCCAACCCACGGCGATCGATTCCGAGCCCCCCGTTACCGCAACCGCACATTCCGTGCGTTGCACGGCGTCTCCCATTATCCCCGGGGTCCACTCTCCAGACCGGCTGGGCACCTCATTCCGCCTTTGCTCACCCCATTTCCTAGCTGCCAGAGCGCGGCCATCGAGAGCGCCTTTCATGGCCCCGGACTGGCCGCAGGATGATCCGTGGACGTGGTTGCGGCAGCCTGCCCGCCTCACAGTTTC